>WHTA01000006.1 GCA_009379825.1 Streptosporangiales bacterium | reverse complement strand
CTAGGCATCGGGTGAGGGAGACAACCTGTATGTGCCGTGAGACGTGGTTGTGTGGCCTCTGGTGGCCGGCGTTTCGTGCCGACTGGTCCGCTGTGGTTTGCCGTGATGCGTCTGAGTAGCGCCGTGCGGCTGGCCGCGCCGTCCGAGGACGGCCCCCAGGCCGCCCGTAGCGGCGGCGCGGCCAGCGCGCCGCAGGCGCGCTCTTGATCCTAAAGAGGTCAATCCGGCAAGGCAGACACGTCACGTCAAGACACGTCGCGGATCAACTGGCACAGGTCAAGACACGTCAGGCCGTGAGGTTCATGGCGTGCCAGGCGTCGCGGACAACGGTGTCGAGCGTGGATCGGGTCGGGTGCCAACCGAGTAGTGCTCGTGCGCGTTGGTTGTCGACCACGAGGCAGGGCGGTTCTGGAACGGCGGGTAGGTGCTCGACGGGGACGGAACGGCCAGTGACCGCCTCGACCGTGCGGATGATCTCGGCGACAGACGAACCCTTGCCGGACCCAATGTTGTAGATGGCGTGTTCGCCGGGTTTCGCTGTGTCGATGGCGAGGGCAATCGCATTGGCAACGTCGGTGACGTGGACGAAATCGCGTACGGTCGAGCCGTCGCCGTTGACAGTGAAGGTTGCTGAGGAAGCGGCAGCGTGGAGGGTCTTCGGGATGACGCCACGGGTGTTGTCGTCCCCATAGTCGTCGAGCGCACCGGCGAGGTTCACGAGACGCAGGGTGGTAGCTCGAAGGGCGCCGGTTGCGGCTTGGGCGGCGACGACCTGTTCAGCGGCGAGCTTGGACATCGCGTAGGGATGCTCCGGGGCAGGGGGTAGCTCTTCGGGCATAGCGGTCTGATGCTGGGTGCCGTAGACGGTCTGGGTGGACGCAAACAGGAAGGCGGGGCACCGGTCGGGTGCGGCGCCCTGGATGGCGAGCAGGAGGTTGATGGTGCCGGCGGTGTTTACGTCGAAGTAGGTCATCGGGTCGGCGATCGAGTCCCTGACGACGCCCAGTCCGGCGAGGTGGACAACCGCATCGAACGGTTCAGATATGACGGCTCGGACTGATTGACGGTTACGAAGATCCGCTTGGAGGAGGCGGACGTGCTCGGGAACGCCCGGCGCGGCACTACGTGAAAGGAGCCAGACGTCGTGACCGTGATTACGGAGGTAGGTCGCTACGACCCGAGCGAGGAAACCACGGCCTCCGGTAATGAGGGTCTTCATCGGGTCGTCTTTCGCTGCTTGAGCCGTCCCCGTCGCTTCACGGGCTCTACGAGGTCGGCACGCAACAGCTCGCGGCTGTCCGGCTCGTACTCACAACGCACCAGACAGGACCACAGCGCGCCACGCACCTCGGTGTAGAGCTCCTTGATGTTCTCGGCGAGGTAGAGGGCCGCACCGCGGGATCCCGCAGCGTGTATTCCGGCCGCGTAGAGCCAACCACCCTGGCCATCGGGCCGGGGTAGCACGCCAAGGTAGGCGTAGTCGCCGGACTCGTCACGGTCTTGAGGTGAACGGTGCCGGGTCCCGGTGACCTTGTCTTCGAGGTACCACCCGTGCTGGTCATGTTCGAATCCGTAGTTGGGGTCGGCGGATAGGACCTGTTCGAGCCACGGTGACTGACGTGGTCCGCAGGTAACGACCAAGCCTTCACGGTTCATGTCGATGAAGTCGGATGGACCGACGTACTCGGTGGTCGATGACAGTCCATAGGACTTGGCGAGCTGGGAGATGCGTTCTACGAACTCGGCATCCTCGCGATGGATGACGGGTCGCCCGGCGTCTCCCTGGGGGTAGGCAGCAGCCTCCACGGGGACTGCGATCGTGACCGAGTCGCCGGTGCTAAGTAGCGCACGTTCCGGCTTGGGGCGGGCCGTGCCAAGCTGGGAGAGGCGCGCGCGGCTCACACCCGCACGCTCGGCTATCTGGGTAAGGGTTAGTCCTTGGCTTCGTAGTTCTTCGACTGCGTCTCGGCGGATTTGGCCCAACTCGTTGATGGCCTCCTGGTATGCCGAGACAGCCTCTGTGGCGAGTCGTACACGCGCCAGTGGATCTGACGTGTCACGCACCCGTGCGACGTCATCCATGATCTCGCTCCCTGTGTGGGTCTCTTCTGATGGTAGTAAACCCGTCTTACGCGACTTACGCGCGGCCTCTTGACGTCTGACGTAAGGGCCCTTACAGTCGTGCGTAAGACCTCTTACACACTAGCTCGTAAGAAGGCACGCGGACTAAGGAGGCGCTACGGATGGCGATCGATGGAGGGTTCCGGTTCCCGGTCGAGTTCGGGCAGGCGTTCCCGCACGGCGCGTTCGTCGTGGGTGAGGTGATGCGGGTGCGGGACTACGACGCGAAGGGCGACAAACAGAAGGACGACAAGGTGACCGGTCTGCCGTTGTGGGAGGTCCGCTGCATGGACGCGGACCCGAGCGTGCGTAAGGGCGAGTTCAAGGTGAAGGTCGCCTCGAGGGTGCAGCCGGTGCCGCCGGACACGGTGGCTGGGTTGCCGTTCCGGCCGGTGGAGTTCACCGGCCTCACGGTCACCCCGTACGTCGATGACGGGTCGAAGCGCCTGGCGTACTCGTTCAACGCCACGGGCATGCAGGCCCCGACCGGTGCGGCGAAGGCGAACGGCGCGAAGGCGGCCAGCTCGTCTGCGGCGGGTAAGGAGCAGGCGGCATGACACACGTGAGCATCAACGTGCACGTGGCTGCCGGTGAGCCCCGGCAGGTGACCACGTTCGACGCCGACGGCAATGGTGCCCCGTTCGTGGCGTTGCAGGTCGGCTCGGACTTCGGCGGTGTGACGCTGATGGTCCGTGACGAGCAGGCGCTGAACGACTTGGCGTCGATGGTCGCTGAGGCCCGCACGGGCCTGGCCGGCGCCATCAACCGGGCCACCCGGGCCAAGCAGCAATCCGAGCTACCGGACCTGGTGGCTTCTTAGAGCCGGCGCGGCAGCGGTGACGGAGTTGGAGGCTCTCGCCGCTGCCGCGCCTTCCAAACCCACCTGTGAAGGCGTGATTGGCATGTCCAAGCGTAGTAACCCCGACATCCCGTGCGGTCAGACGGCGATGTTCACCTACCGCGCCGACGCCACCGCAAGGGCGCTCGGCCTCGACCTCACCCGCTGGGTCTACCCCTGCGGGCTGTGTAACGGCGGCTCTGTGAGCGAGCCGGGGAAGCTCTGCGCCACCTGCGCGCCCACCCCGCCACGCTCGCGGCGCAAGACCAGCAAGACCACAACTGCGAGGAAGGCCTCGCCGGCGAAGCGGAGGGAGGCGTGATGACTGTGCTCGGCGTGAACCTGTTCGGCCTAATCGTCGCGTTCCTGGCCGGCGTCGTCACCGGCGCCATGGTCGTGTTCTTCACTCGCGGCCCGGTGGTGGCGTACTTCCGGGTTAAGGACGAGCCCGACCCCCACCCGGTCCAGGTCGAGGTGCTCGCCTCACAGCCGCGTCCGCGTGTCCGTCGGCAGCCGGTGTGGGAGCGGGTGACGGCCCGCCCGGTCGGGGCGACGTTTCCTGAGGCGGCTCGTCGTCAGCTCGGCCGTGGCGGTGACCTGTGATGGCGGGCTGGGTGGAGAAGGCCGCGCCGGGTGTCTCCTCGGCGACAGTCAAGCTGCCGGTCAGCACCGCCGTCGCATTGCTCGTCCTGGCGTTCGGCTGGCGGGTCGTGTGGTTCCTGGTCCGGCAATGGCCGCTGTGGCTCGCCGGCGGCCTGACGGTGGTCGCGTTCCGGCTGTATGACGGCCTCGGCGGCTACGGCCTGTCCGGCACCGGCGCCGGCGTTGTGGTTGTGCTGGTGGCGTGGGCGCTGCTGCATCGCCGGTCGTTCCGCGTGTGCGTGTACTGGCCGGTCCGGGGCTGGATTCGCGGCCTGGTCAAGTACGCGCGCGGCTGGGGCGAGCTGATGGCCGTGTGCAAGCTGTCGAAGAAGGTCCGCTCGAACCATCGCGTACCGCGGCTGCTTCGCACCCGCTCGACGAGCACGGTGGACCGGGTGCGGGTGAAGACCCTACGCGGCCAGACGCTCGCGGACTTCGCCGAGAACACCGACCGGTTCGCCGAGAGCACCGGTGCGGTGGACTGCCGGGTCCGGCGCCTGTGCTGGCCGGGCCTGACGATCGCCGGCCGGCAGCTCATCCGGCGGCGGTTGCGGGCACGGGTGCTGGACCTGTGGTTCCTCATCCGCGATCCGCTGGCCGAGTTGGTGCCGCTGTTCCCGGTCGATGATCGACCGAACCTGAAGCGGCTGCCGCTGGCGCTGCGTGAGGACGGGCTGACCTGGACGCTTCGACTGCTGGGCACGCACGTGCTGATCGCGGGGAAGACCGGCGCCGGCAAGGGCAGCGTGTTGTGGTCGCTGATCCGCGCCCTCGGCCCGGCGGTCCGGGACGGGTCGGTGGAGCTGTGGGTGATCGACCCGAAGGGCGGCATGGAACTCGCCGCCGGGCAGGCCCTGTTCGCCCGCTACTGCTACGGCGACCGCACCAGCACCGATGACGGGCAGCGGCTGGCGTTCCAAACCGAATACGCCGAGTTCCTCGAATCCCTCGTCGACCGGATGCGGCAACGGCAACAGGAGCTGCGGGGCATCTTCCGCACCCACAAGGCGAGGCCGGGTGACCCGCACGTCGTCGTGCTGATCGACGAGCTCGCCGCGCTCACCTCCTACGTGCCTGACCGGAAGGTTAAGGCCCGGATCGAGGACGCGTTGAACCTGCTGCTCTCCCAGGGCCGCGCGTGCGGGATCTCCGTGGTCGCCGCGTTGCAGGACGCGCGGAAGGAGGTCGCGAACAACCGGGGCCTGTTCCCCACCCGCATCGGCCTCGCCCTCGGCGAGGAAGACGAGACCGACCTGATCCTCGGCACCACCGCGAGGAAGAACGGCGCCCGTTGCGACCAGATCGACGAGCAAACCTCTGGTGTCGGGTTCGTCGCCGTGGACGAGTCGCGTGAGCCGGTGCGGGTGCGGTTCGCCTACGTCGACGACGAGGAGATCGCCCACCTGACCCACGCCCACCGGCCACAGTCCCTGCCGGTGGACCCGTACCCGGCCGATCCGATCGAGGAGACCCACCGATGAGCACACTCACGAGCTGGATCACTGAGACCCGCGAGACCGTCGCCATCGAGTTCGGCTGTGGGGTGTGCCTGGACTTCGGGTACCTCGACGGCCTCGGGCCCTGCCCGCACTGTGACCCCGACGGCTACGCCGAACACGTCTACTACACCTCGCAGGAACACCGCTGCGGGCTCGGTGGCGCCGACCCATGGCCGGACGCCGGGGGTGATGCCCTGTGACGCCTACGAAGGCGGCGGACATCCCGCTGGAGGTGATCCGGTCCACCGCGGAAACCGAGGGAGTCTGCGTCAAACCGGTCATCACCCGGCTGCACGACACCCAAGAGAACACATCGCGGCTGGTGCCCATCCCATGCGGGTCCACCCGCGAGACCCGATGCCCATCGTGCGCGGACAAGAACCGGCGCCTGCGGATGCAGCAATGCCGCGAAGGCTGGCACCTCGACGTTGAACCCGTCACCGACGGCCAGGGCGACGGCGGTGAGGAGGACGACCTGGACGAGGAGTCGGGGGATACGTCGCGGCGGGTGCGGTCGACACGTCGGCGGCAGGACGCCCCGGATCTGCCTCGCCACGAGGTGGCCTCGCACACGATCGGGCCGACGTTCGGCACCGAGGACCGGCAGTACCGGCCAAGCATGTTCGGCACCTTCACCCTCGGCTCCTACGGCCGGGTCCGCGAGGACGGCACCCCGGTCGACCCGGAGGCCTACGACTACCGGCGCGCGGCGCTGGACGCGATGCACTTCCCAAAGCTGGTCGACCGGCTCTGGCAGAACCTCCGCCGCGCCATCGGATGGAAGGTTCAGTACTTCGCCGTCGTCGAACCGCAACGGCGCCTCGCGCCCCACTTGCACGCCGCGATCCGGGGCGCGATCCCTCGACAGCTGCTCAAGCAGGTCGTCGCGGGCACGTATCACCAGGTGTGGTGGCCGACCTTCGACCAGCCGGTGTACGTGGACGAGCTGCCCACCTGGGACCCAGACATCGGCGGGTACATCGACCCCCACACCGGCGAGCTGCTGCCGACCTGGGAGCAGGCACTCGACCGCCTCGACGCCGACCCGGACGCCGAGCCCGCGCACGTGGTCCGGTTCGGGGAACAGACCGACCTGCAGGGCATCCTCGCCGGCACTGACCAGGCGGACCGGCGGATCGGGTACCTGTGCAAGTACCTCACCAAATCGATCACCGACACCTACGACGCCGAAGAAATGACAGCTCGGCGCGCGGCGCACGTAGATCGGTTGTGGGAGCAGACGCGGTGGTTGCCGTGCTCCCCGACGTGTGCGAACTGGCTGCGCTACGGCATCCAACCCAAGAACGCCCGCCCCGAACTCCAGCCGGGACTATGCCGAGGGAAAGCACACCGCCGGGAAACGGTCGGCTGCGGCGGCCGGCGGGTCCTGGTGTCACGGCAGTGGACCGGAAAGACCCTCACCGACCACCGTGCCGACCGGGCAGCCGTGGTCCGGGCGGTGCTCGAGGAAGCCGGCATCCACGCCCCCGACATCGACCGCTACTCCACCAAGATCACCACCGACGACGGCCGGCCCCGCTACGTGTGGACGCCCGTGCACGCCGACGAGGACGAGCTACCGGAGTACCGGCACGTCTTGCTCGCCGCACTCCGCGAACGGCAGCGATGGCGAACCCAGTACGAGCAGGCCAAAGAACGCGCCGGACCGATGCTCGCAGAACTTTCGGCAACCGACGATCCCGCCACGGCGGCGGCATGACGAGGGGAGGCAACGACCAGATGGACAGGCTACTGACGGTCCGCGAGGCAGCGCCTCTGCTCGGGGCGAAGAACGAGCGGTTCCCCCGCCGGCTCATCGCCGAACGGCGAATCCGGTTCGTCCGCACTGGGCGCCACGTGCGCATCCCCGAGTCGGCTATCCGCGAGTACCGCGAGGCGAACACGGTGATGCCCATCGCCCGGGACAAGTCCGGACGGGTGGTGGCTGCCTGATGCCGAACAAGAAGGGCCGGCGCCAGTTCGGCTGGGTACGGAAGCTCCCGTCCGGGCGGCACCAGGCCAGCTACATAGGTCGTGACGGAATCCGGGTGACGGCACCCCGGACCTTCAACTCCAAGAAGGAAGCAAACGGCTGGCTGACGTTGCGTGAGGCTGAGTTGCTGCGTGGTGATGTTCCCGTAGCACAGAGGGGCGAGGTGCCGTTCGGGCCGTATGCGAAAGAGTGGATCGAACAACGACCAGGGCTCCGGCTACGCACGGCGTACCTGTACCGGTGGCTGTTGAACGCCTACCTACTGCCTACGTTCGACGGGGTGAATCTCGTTGATCTGGATGCGGGCTCAGTGCGGCGGTGGCGTGCCACGCTCCTTCAGCGTGGTGTTTCGGCAACGATGGTGGCGAAGGCATACCGGTTGCTGCGTGCCATCATGATGACGGCGGTCGACGAGGACGAGCTGATCCCGCGTAACCCCTGTCGGATTCGCGGCGCCGGCACCGAGACGCCGCCTGAGCGGCCAGTGCTCACGGTGTCACAGGTTTATGCACTCGCTGACGAGATGCCGCTGCGGCTACGTGCGCTGATCCTTGTCGCGACGTTCGCGAGCCTGCGGTTCGGTGAGGCAGCTGCCCTGCGACGAGCTGACCTCGATGTCGATGGTGGGACGGTGCACGTCCGGCGGGCGTACTCGGAGATCGCCGGGCAAGGACTCGTCGTGGGGCCACCCAAGTCGAAAGCCGGGGTCAGGAAGGTCGCACTACCGGCGAGTGTCCTCGTTGACCTGCGGGAACATCTCAAGAAGTACGTGGGTCGGTCCGCCGACGCCCTTCTCTTCACCGGCGCCAAAGGGGCGGCGCTGCGGCGTGGGAACTTCAACCAGCTTGTCCGGTGGCGCGATGCGGTGGCCAGGGTGGGGGTGCCCGGCTTGCACTTTCACGATCTGCGACACACGGGCAACACGCTGGCGGCGGACTCGGGTGTGAGTACGAAGAACCTGATGGCGCGCATGGGCCACGACAGCGAGCGAGCCGCGCTGATCTACCAGCACACGACGGCGAAGGCGGATCGTCTCATCGCGGATGTTCTCGACGCTCAGCTACGCGGCGAACGCCCGACCCCAGGAGACGGGCCGGCTGATGATGACGACGACGGGGAGGGGAGTGCTGGGGTGCCGGCTGCGCGGCGCTAATAGCACGCCAATAGCACGAACAGGGTTCGAGAGGGGATCGGGCGCCTTCCGCCGGTACCAGGGAGGCGCTTGTTTCCGTTGCTGTGTAAGGGTTTCAGGGTGTGGAGCGGGTGACGGGAATCGAACCCGCGTTGTTAGCTTGGGAAGCTAATGTTCTACCATTGAACTACACCCGCGCGCTGCCATCGGCATGCGAAAGCAAGTGTAGCGGCCGACGCGCTGCCTCCGGGTGGCGGCCGGGCTAGAACGCGTCGCGGAGCCGAGTGGGCAGGTCAACGGGGTAGTAGCGCTCCTGGGTGGCGGTGAGCTCCGCCGGTGTCCACCAGCCGTGGCCGTCGACCGTGCCGCGTTCGTACTCCTCCATGCCGTCCAGGGTGATCTCGAACGGCTGTACGTGGACGAGGTAGAAGTCCTGCTCCTGGACGAACGAACGCCCGTCGAACTGGAAGCTGGTGGTCGCGCTCCAGACCGGTCCGACCAGGTCGGCCGCGGTCACGGACAGGCCGGTCTCCTCGTACGCCTCGCGGGCCGCCGCCTGGGCCGTGCTCTCGCCGTCGTCGATCGCGCCGCCTACGGTGAACCAGAACGGCTGGTCGCGCCGTGACGGGTCGTAGCCGTGCAGGAGCAGCACCCGGCCGCCGGGGTCGATGGGGAGCAACCTGCCGGTGACGCGGTGGCGGGTCCGTGTGCTCATCGCGTCGACCCTACCGCTGCGGCCCGAATGAGTAGCGTCCCGTACCGCTGCGTTCGCTCACTGCGGACTCACCCCGTGGGGACGCCGTCACCTGCGTACTCTTGCCGGCACGGAAGGGCAGAAAATATTTTGTGAGTGAGTACTCACTCAGTTAATTTGGCACACGTGTCCAGCAGAAACGTCCGCGCCACCCCGCTGCCGCCCGACGAGCGCCGTGCGGCGATAGTCGCCGCCACCGTGCCGCTCGTCCGGGAGCGGGGGCTGTCGGTGAGTACTCGACAGATCGCCGCTGCCGCGGGGGTCGCCGAGGGCACGCTGTTCCGGGCCTTCCCGGACAAGCGGACGCTCGTCAACGCAGCGGTGGAAGCGGTGCTCGACCCGGAGCCCGGCCTGCGCAGGCTCGCCGCGATCGACCGGTCCGCGCCGTTGGAGGACCGCCTCACCGAGGCGGTGGACCTGCTCCACGCCGGCATGGAGAGCACCTGGCGGCTGATCGTGGAGCTGCGCACCGTCGAGGGCGAAGAGGCGATGACGAAGGCCGTCAACAAGCGGCGCTGGGAGCCGGTGATGGCCGCCCTCGCGGCGCTGTTCGAGCCGGACAGGGAACGTCTCAGTGTCACGCCGGAGCAGGCGACCCGGATGCTGCACACCATGCTCATCGCGTCACTGCACCACTTCCGGCCGGGCGCGGAGAACGAGGAACCACTGACTACCAGGGACATCGTCGAGGTAGTGCTCTACGGGGTCGTCGGCCGCCAGACGCGGGGCGGCGACCGACCCGACATTCGACCGGACGGGGGTTCGTGAGTGCTGATTCGCCTGCTGCGTATCCATCTGCGGCCGTATCGGCTGCTCCTGCTCGGCGTCGTCGTGCTCCAGTTGATCGGGACGATCGCGTCGCTGTACCTACCCAGCCTGAACGCCGACATCATCGACCGCGGCGCCGCGGTGACACCAACTACATCCTGACGACCGGCGGCTACATGCTGGCCGTCAGCCTGGGCCAGATCGTGTGCAGCATCGGCGCGGTCTACCTCGGTGCGCGCACGGCCATGGGCCTGGGCAGGGACGTGCGGTCTGCCGTCTTCCACCGGGTCGGCGAGTTCTCCAGCCGTGAGGTCTCGCATTTCGGTGCACCGTCGCTGATCATCCGCACGACCAACGACGTGCAACAGGTGCAGATGCTCGCGATGATGAGCTGCACCATGGCGGTGATGGCGCCGATCATGTGCGTCGGTGGCATCGTCATGGCGCTGCAGGAGGACTTCGGGCTCTCCTGGCTGCTGCTCGTCTGCGTACCCCTTCTGCTCATCGCCATCTCGCAGATCGTGGTGCGGATGGTGCCGCAGTTCCGCCGGATGCAGGAACGCATCGACGACGTGAACCGGGTGCTGCGCGAGCAGATCACCGGCATCAGGGTGGTGCGGGCGTTCGTGCGCGAGCCGTACGAGACGGACCGGTTCGAGACCGCGAACGAGCGGCTCACCGACACCGCGCTACGGGCCGGCCGGTTGTTCGCGCTGATGTTCCCGACGGTGATGCTGGTGCTCAACGGCTCCAGCGTGGCCGTGCTCTGGTTCGGCGGGCACCGCGTCGACGCGGGCGAGGTGGAGATCGGGTCGCTCATCGCGTTCCTGAACTACCTGCTGCAGATCCTCATGTCCGTGATGATGGCGACCTTCATGTTCGTGATGGTGCCACGCGCCGCGGTGTCGGCGGAGCGGATCGTGGAGGTGCTCGACACCGAGCCGTCGGTGGAGCCGCCGGCCCGGCCGGCCGCGGACGTGCCGCGGCGGGGCGAGCTGGAGTTCCACGGCGTCGGCTTCCACTACCCGGGCGCCGACGCCCCGGTGCTCACCGACATCGACTTCCGGGCCAGACCGTCGCGATCATCGGCAGCACGGGTGCCGGCAAGACGACGCTGGTGTCCCTCGCGCCGCGGCTGTTCGACGCGACCGCAGGTGAGGTACGGGTCGACGGCATCGACGTACGCGACATGGAGCCGGACCGGCTGTGGGAGCGGATCGGGCTGGTGCCGCAACGCCCGTACCTGTTCTCCGGGACGGTGGCGTCGAACCTCCGCTACGGCAACACGCAGGCGACCGACGAGGAGCTGTGGGCGGCGCTGCAGGTCGCGCAGGCACGTGACTTCGTGGAGGCGATGCCGGACGGGCTGGACGCGGAGATCGCACAGGGCGGCACCAACGTCTCCGGCGGGCAACGCCAGCGGTTGGCGATCGCGCGGGCGCTCGTGGCCCGGCCGAACATCTACCTGTTCGACGACTCGTTCTCCGCGCTCGACCTGGCGACCGACGCCAGGCTGCGGGCCGCGCTGCGGCCCCTTACGAGGGACGCGACGGTCGTCATCGTCGCCCAGCGGGTGTCCACCATCATCGACGCCGACCAGATCATCGTGCTCGAGAACGGCCGGATCGTCGGGCACGGCACGCACGACGAGCTCGTGGCGTCGTGCCCGACGTACGAGGAGATCGTCTCGTCCCAGCTCACCGAGAGGGCCGCATGACCGCCGCGTCGGACGGCGAGCGGCCGAAGGCTCCGGCGCGCGACTCCAGCCGGCCGAAGGGCGCCGGGTTCGGTGGTGGCCCCGGCGGTGGCGGCCTGGGGATGCCGGCCGAGAAGCCGATGAACTTCTGGCCCTCGGCCAAGCGGCTGCTCGGCCGGCTCGCGCCGGAAAAGCTGATGGTGGGGGTCGTCATCGCCCTGGCCGTCGTCAGCGTCGCGCTGTCCGTGCTGGGGCCGAAGGTGCTCGGCCTAGCCACCGACGTACTCTTCACCGGCGTCATCGGCAAGCGGTTGCCCGACGGCCTCACCAAGGCGCAGGCGATCGAGGCGGCACGGCAGCGCGGCGAGGACGGCTTCGCCGACCTGCTCTCCGGCATGGACGTCGTGCCGGGGCAGGGTATCGACTTCGAGAAGCTGGGGCTGATCCTGCTCGGGGCGGTCGTCGTGTACGTGGCGGCGTCGGTGTTCAGCTGGCTGCAGGCGTACCTGCTGAACAGCATCGTGCAGCGGGCGATCTACAAGCTGCGCTCCGACGTCGAGGACAAGCTGCACCGGCTGCCGCTGCGGTACTTCGACAAGCAGACCCGCGGCGAGGTGCTCAGCCGGGTCACCAACGACATCGACAACGTCAGCCAGAGCTTGCAGCAGACCATGAGTCAGCTGCTGTTCTCGCTGCTCACCGTCGTCGGCGTGCTGACCATGATGGTCATCATCTCGCCGCTGCTTGCCATCGTCGCGTTGATCGCGGTGCCGTTGTCCGTGGTGCTGACCACGCAGATCGCCAAGCGGTCGCAGCAGAAGTTCGTCGCCCAGTGGCGGCACACCGGCGAGCTGAACGGCCAGATCGAGGAGGCCTACACCGGCCATGCACTGGTGAAGGTGTTCGGTCGCCAGCGCGACATCGAGCAGACGTTCAAGGAGAAGAACGACGAGCTGTTCCAGACGTCGTTCGGCGCTCAGTTCATCTCCGGCATCATCATGCCGTCGATGATGTTCATCGGGAACCTCACCTACGTCGCCATCGCGGTCGTCGGTGGGCTGCGGGTCGCGTCCGGCACCATGTCGCTCGGTGACGTGCAGGCGTTCATCCAGTACTCGCGGCAGTTCACCCAGCCGCTGACCCAGGTCGCGTCGATGGCGAACCTGCTGCAGTCCGGGGTGGCGTCGGCGGAGCGGGTGTTCGAGCTGCTCGACGAGGACGAGCAGGTGGCCGACCGGGAGGACGCGACGCCGGTGAGTGCACCGCGCGGCCAGGTCGACTTCGAGCACGTCTCGTTCAGCTACGACCCCGAGACCCCGCTGATCGAGGACCTGTCGCTGACGGCGGCGCCCGGGCACACCGTCGCCATCGTCGGCCCGACGGGAGCGGGCAAGACCACGCTGGTCAACCTGGTGATGCGGTTCTACGAGCTGAACGCCGGGCGGATCACCCTGGACGGCGTGGACATCGCGCACATGACCCGCGCCGACCTGCGGTCGAAGATCGGCATGGTGCTGCAGGACGCCTGGCTGTTCGGCGGCACGATCAGGGACAACATCGCGTACGGCCGGCCGGACGCCACCGAGGACGAGATCGTGCGTGCGGCGGAGGCGACGTACGTCGACCGATTCGTTCGCAGCCTGCCGGACGGTTACGACACGGTGATCGACGAGGAGGGCAGCAACGTCAGCGCGGGCGAGAAGCAGCTGCTGACCATCGCCCGCGCGTTCCTCGCCGAGCCGGCGCTGCTGATCCTCGACGAGGCGACCTCGTCGGTCGACACCCGCACCGAGCTGTTGGTGCAGCACGCCATGGCGGCGTTGCGGTCCGACCGTACGAGCTTCGTCATCGCGCACCGGCTGTCGACGATCAGGGACGCCGACCTCATCCTCGTGATGGAGCACGGCCAGATCGTCGAGCAGGGCACCCACGCCGAGCTGCTGAAAAGCGGTGGCGCGTACGCCGCGCTCTACGAGGCACAGTTCGCGTCGTCGGCGGTCGAGCTGGACGAACCGGGAGGCGAGCCGGAGGCGGTCGCCGCGCGCTCATAGGGTGGCCCGGTGAACGCGCGTCCCGAGCTGGTGGTCTTCGACTGTGACGGCGTGCTCGTCGACACCGAGCGGATCGCGGTACGCGTGGACGCCGAGGTGTTGGCCGAGCTCGGCTGGCCGCTGACCGAGGAGGAGATCATCAGGCGCTTCCTCGGCCGCTCCCACGAGCAGATGGTGCGCGAGGTCGAGGAACACCTCGGCGGCGCGTTGCCTGCCGACTGGGTCGACGACTTCCAGGGCCGCTACGCGGCCGCCATCGAGGCCGAGGTGACCGCGGTCGACGGCATCGTCGACGTGCTCGACGCCCTGCGCGACGCCGGGGTGGCGACCTGCGTCGCGTCCAGCGGCAGCCACAGGAAGATGCGCGGCACGCTGGGGCTGACCGGGCTGTACGACCGGTTCGCCGGCCGCATCTACAGCGCCACCGAGGTCGAGCACGGCAAGCCCGCACCCGACCTGTTCCTGCACGCCGCCGGCCAGCTGGGCGTCGAGCCGGCCGGGTGCGCCGTGGTGGAGGACAGCCACTACGGCGTGCAGGCCGCGCGCGCCGCGGGCATGCGCGCGTTTGGCTATGCGGGTGGGATCACGCCAGCCGACTGGCTGAGCGGCCTGGGCACGGTGGTCTTCGACGACATGCGCGAGCTGCCGAAACTGCTCGGCGTCGTGCCCTGACCGCCTACGCGGGGGTGCCGTCCCGCCGGCAGGGCGGGTCGTACGGCAGGTCGGGCAGGTACGTACGCCACTCGCCCTTCGTGATTCGGTCGCCGCTGCGGGCGCAGATCCGTTCGATCACCGCGGCCTCGTTCGTGCGCCAGGTGCGGATCACCTGGTCGCCGCCGCCGGCGACCAGTGCGTCCCCCGTGGGCCGGAACGTGGCCGCGTTCTGCGGCGAGCCGGTCGGTGCCAGCACCGCCTGCGTCGTCGCCCGGCGTGGCTGCGAGACGTCCCACAGCCACGTGGTGCCGTCGATGACCGACCCGGCGAGCAGGTGGCCGCGCGGGTGGAAGGTGAGCTCGAAGATGCGTCCTGACGGTCCGCTCAGCGGTGCACCGATGCGGTGCGGCCGGTCGGGTCGGTGCACGTCCCACAGCAGCACGGTGCTGTCCACCCCGCCGATGGCGAGCACGTCGCCGTCCGGGCTGAACGTGGCGCTGTAGACGTAGCTGTCCAGCCCGTCGAGCACTGCGCGACGGCGGGGTTGGGCCGGCTCGGCAAGGTCGTAGAGGTACACCTTGCTGTCGGCGCTCGCGGCCGCGAGGGTGCGGCCGCCCGGTGCCCAGTCGAGGTCGAGCACCACGTCGCGCGGTGCGCCCATGGTGGCGAGCTGTCGTGGCCGGCCGGGCGAGCTGACGTCCCACAGCCGCACGGCGTTGTCGCGGCCGGCCGCGGCGAGCAGCGAGCCGTCCGGGCTGAACGCCACGGTGAACACCTCCGCGGCGGAGCCGCCGAGCGTGGCGGCATGGCGTGGCTCCAACGGGTCGCGGAGGTCGTACAGGTGCACGTCGCCCTGTGTGCTGCCGGCGGCAACCAACTCCCCGTCGGCGGCGATGTCGCCGGCACCGCTGAAGGCCGCTGCATCGTCGGGTGCGGTGACGCTCTCGGCCAGCGGTGTCGGGTGCATGGCTTGGGTGGTGTCCCACACGGTCGCCTGGCCGGCGGAGAAGGCCGCCAGCCGGTGCCCGTCGGCGCTGAACGGGAGATCGAGGATCGGTGCCTCGGTGTGCTGCGGTAGCGCAGTCGCCAGGTCCCACAGCCGCACGGCCCCGTCGGTGGCCACGGACGCGAGGGTCTGTCCGTCGTCGGTGAACGTGGCCCAGGTGACCACGTCCGGATGCGGCAGCGTCTGCACGCTCGTCCAGGTGGACGTGTCGATCACGCGCATGGTGGAGTCGGAGCTGCCTGCCGCCAGGTACTGCCCGTCCGGGCTCACCGCAACCGTGGTGACGTAGAGCTCGAACAGGTCGTCGAGGACGGTACGCAGCCGCGGCCGCTGTGGTGGCGTGACGTCGTACACCCGCACGGCGCGGTCGTGCGAGCCGGTGACGAGCGTGCCGCCGTCGGGGGCGAACGCCAGCGCTGGCACCGGGCGGTCGCCGGCCGCAAGCACGGCCGTGCGGCGCTCGTCGTCCGCCACGTCCCACAGCTGCACCTCGCCGCTGTCGGTGCCGAACGCCAGCCGGTCGCCGCCGGCGTCGTAGCTGACTGTGCGGGTGGTCGCGGTGGCCGGCAGCCGGGCGAGCCGCCGCGGTTGCGTCGGTTCCGCGGTGTCCCAGCGGAAGACGCCGTTGCCGCCGGCGGCGGCGAGCTCGTCCCCGCTCGGCGCGAACGCGAGCCGCTCGATCGCGTGTTGTGGACCGCCGCGCAGGGTGGCCAACCGCCGCGGTGACCGCGGGTTCGTGACGTCCCACAACGCGATCGTCGCCGTCGTGTCACCTACGGCGAGCAGCCGGTCGTCGGGCGACAGCGCCAGCGCGTAGACGAGCGCTCCTGGTGCGCCGGCGGCGATGGTGCCCGTACGCACCAGCCTGCCGTCCGCCTCGGTCAACAGCCGGACCGAACCGTCGGTCGCGTCGCTGGCCGCGACCAGGCCGCCGTCGGTGGCCGCGGCCATGGCCGTCGGCCCTGGGCCGCCGAGGTACCTCGCCGCCGTCGGCCCGGTCGCCGACTCCAGCAGCGAGGACCGCGCATCCCTGGTCTTCGCTATGCCGTAGCCGGCGACGGCCAGCTGTCCGGCCAGGGTGGGGTCGGTCTGGCGCAGCTCGTCGGCAGTCAGCGCCATCTGCTGCGAGAGCGCCGTGTCGCGCGCGGCCAGCGCGTCGGTGCGGGCCCGGCCGGCGACCCCGGCAAGCACGGCCGCGACGAGAGCACAGACCACGGCCGCCGCGGTCAGCGCGCGCAGCCCCTTCGCCCGCCGGACGGCCGCCGCCTGCACCCGCCGTTCCTCGGCCGCGCTCTGGTCGAGGAACTCCCGCTCGACCGTGGTGAGCCGTAGCGTGGCCGGTGCGGACTCGACCTGTGCCTGCATCAGCGCAAGACGGCTGCCGGCGGCGAGCGTGGAGCCGTCGCGCCCGGTCTCCACCCAGATCCGTGCCGCCTCGGTGATCTTGCGGTGGTTGCGCAACGCCTCGCGGTCGTCGTCGATCAACGCGCGCAACCGCGGCCACGCGGTGACCAGCGACTCGTGCGCCAGTTGCACGGTGTCCTCGTCGACGGTGACCAGCCGGGCCTCGGCGAGCCGGTCGACGACGGTCTGTGCCACCGGGTCCAGGTCGAGCAGCTCGGTCAGCTCCGCCCGGCGCCCCGTCGCCGTGGTGTCCTCGTCGACGGTGACCAGGCGGAGCAGCAGCTCCGCGGTCAGCCGCTGCGCGGCCGGGTCGAGCTCGGCGTACGCGGCCTCGGCCGTCTGCACCACCGCACCACCGAGCCCGCCGGCCGCGGTGAAGCCGGCCAGCGTGAGCACGTCACCCCTGCGTCGGCGCCAGGTCTCCAGCATTGCGTGCGAGAGCAGCGGCAGCCGGCCTGGCCGCGGGCGTCCCTGACGACGGCGGCGAGCAGCGCCCGTTCCACCGACAGGCCCACCGCCGTTGCCGGCCCGGCGACCGCGGCCTGCAGCTCCTCGTCGGTCATCGGCGCGACGAGCACCTGGTCGTTGCGCAGTGCGGCGGCCAGCCGCGGGTGTTCCGCGCACCGGCCGTAGAAGTCGGCGCGCACGCTCAGCAGCAGCCGCACCCGGCCGTCCGACCGGTCCGCGAGCTCCAGCAGGCCTTCGACGAGCGCGGCCCGCTCCTCGGCCGGGTAGTGCGTGAAGACCTCCTCGAGCTGGTCGACGACGAGGACGCACGTGCTGTGACCGGTGAGCTCCTCGGCCAACCTCTCCCGCAGCCGGCCGCACGGGGTGGTGACGACGGCGTGCACGTCCCGCGGCAGCGCGGGCACCACGCCCGCGGCAAGCAGCGACGACTTGCCGACACCGGACGCGCCGAGCACCACGGTCACCGGACGGCTGGTCGCCCGCGTCACCAGCTCGGCGACGAGGTCCTCCCGGCCGAAGTACAGGTCGGCGTCCGCGGTCGTGAAGCTGGTCAGCCCGCGGTAGGGCGCGCGGTCGGCGGTGGCCGACGCGTCGTCGAGCCGTTCGGTGGCGGCGGACAGCGCGGCCGCCTGCCACTTGGCCGTCCACTCCTGCTCGTCACCGCCGCAGGCGGTGGCGTAGGCGACCGCCACGTCCAGGATGGGCAGCCGGTGTCCCGCCGCGGCGGCGGACAGCGTCGACGGAGAGTAGCCGGTGCGGGCGGAGAGATTCCGGTAGGGCAGGCCGGCGTCCTGGCGCAGCGCGCGCAGCTCGACGGCGAACCGCTCGGCCACGCCGTCGGCACCTTCGACAGGGCGTTCCGGACGAGGCATACCCATCCCACCATCGGACTGGACGACCTGTCGGGGACGCACCGCCGCCGCCCCCGGTTGTCGCCCTCGGTTGTCCGCAGCCGGCCACGTTCGGTGCTGCTGACGGGTACCGAACAACTCGGCCGCACCGTAAAAAGGTACGACCGAGCAGGCTGACGGGCCGGGGAAACGTGAACCGTTTCAGGCCCTCGTTGCGCTGTGTTACCGACGAAGGGGATGACCGAGATTGTTGAAGGCGCTGTTGTTGGTGCTCACGGCGGCCACGCTCACCCCGGGGGGTGCTCTGGCGGCGGAGACCGCCCCCGCGGAGAGGGCGGCGAGCACCTCGTTCACGGCGATGACCTGGAACATCCACTTCGCCCAGGGCCCGGACGACGACGCTGTCAACCTGGACGCGGTGAAGAACGTGATCGCCAAGCACTCGCCGACCATCGTCGGCCTGCAGGAGATCCACCGCGATCACGGTGCCGACTGGCCCGACGACCATCCGCGACACCCGGACGAGATCAAGTGGATGAAGCGCGAGCTGCCCGAGCTCGGCTACAAGTACTTCTACAACACCAAACCTGGCCAGATGGGCAAGCTGCTGGCGTCCAAGCGCGAGCTGCACAACCCGGAGACCGACACCCTCCCGCGCGACAAGTGCGGGAAGACGGGAAGCATCGTCAAGGCAGGGATCGAGGTCGGTGGCACGCGGATCCACGTCATCAACACGCACACCCAGGCGCCGAAACCGACGCCGCAGAAGTGTCAGGACGAGAAGGACGTGCCTGCGGACTACTGGGAGCGGCTGCGCGACCGCGAGGTCAAGTACATCCTGCGCTCGGAGATGCTCGACTACCTGAACCGACCGATAGTGCTGATGGGCGACTTCAACCTGCGGCCGGACGACCCGATGAAGTCGGTGATCGCCAACCGTGGCCTCATCGACACCTGGACGATGGTGAAGAACAGCGTCGCCGGCGTGACCACGAGCGTGCCGAAGGGTGAGAAGTGCCGCCCGGAAGAGGGCGAGAAGAAGGTGAAGCGCATCGACTACGTCTTCGCGTCCCCGGCCATCGTCACCGACGGCGGCAAGGTCGCGTGCAAGACGAGGGCGTCCGACCACAAGCCGGTGATCATGCGGATGCACGTCAAGGGCGGCATCGAGATCTCTGGCTCGGTACGCGCCGGCGCCAAGGGTGAGGCCGGCTGGGCACATCTCATCGTCTACGGCAAGTCCAGCTCCAGGCTCATCGTGTGCGACAACCGGGGTGGGGACTGGCGGGTCAAGGCCCGCGGGTACGTCCCGTACCAGGGCGACAACTTCATCAAGGGGTCCGATGGCGGCAGTTACCGGGGCATGTGCCAGAAGTACGAGCCCATCGAGGACGCGAACTTCAGACACATGGCGCTCAAGACCTGCTTGAAGAACAAGCACACCGGCGAACGCAAGGACTGCCGCAAGCACGGCATGCTGGAGCGGATCTACCTCGGCCAGGAGAAGCGGGCCGGGCACGTGCAGTACCGCGTCGGCGTGGACAACGGTGTGACGGTGCGTGCGTGTGACGACAAGGTCGACGGCTGGACGGTCCGTACGGAGGCCATCGACGGTGTCGGCGACGTGGTGACCTGGGCGACCAGCACCGACGGGGAACAGTGCGAGACCCGTCGCGGGCACTGGTCGTGGAAGCGGAACACCTTGACCACCAGGACCTGCCTCGTCAAGGACGGCGAAGAGAAGGGCTGCAAGCGAAAGCCGATGGCGTACGTCCAGCGGTGACGGGCAGCCGGTACGCTTCACCGGGTGCTGCTCTCCGACGGTGACATCAAGGCGCAGATCGAGGCGAAGCGGATCGGTCTGGAGCCGTACGACGCTTCGCTGGTCCAGCCGGCCAGCGTGGACGTCCGGCTGGACCGCTACTTCCGGGTGTTCGAGAACCACCGCTACCCGCACATCGACCCGGCGCAGGAGCAAGAGGACCTGACCAGGATGGTCGAGGCGAAGAGTGAGGAACCGTTCATCCTGCACCCGGGCGAGTTCGTGCTCGGCTCGACGTACGAGATCGTCAGCCTGCCGCCGGACATCTCCAGCCGGCTGGAGGGGAAGAGCTCACTCGGCCGGCTAGGGCTGCTGACCCACTCGACCGCCGGCTTCATCGACGCCGGCTTCTCCGGCCACGTGACCCTGGAGCTGTCCAACGTCGCCACGTTGCCGATCAAGCTGTGGCCGGGGATGAAGATCGGCCAGCTGTGCTTCTTCCAGCTCAGCTCGCCCGCGGAGTTTCCGTACGGGTCGGGCGCGGCGGGCTCGCGCTACCAGGGCCAGCGCGGACCGACCCCGTCGCGGTCGCACCTGAACTTCCACCGCACGAGGATCTGACCGGTCAGCCGGCGTACCGTTCCCGCGCCCAGCGGGTGACGCGGCGTTCACAGAAGAACGCGACGGTCGGCACGACGCCGGCGAGGAACATGGCGACCATCCGCTGGAAGCTGAACCGCACCCGCCTGGCCAGGTCGACCGCCGCGACCAGGTAGATCATGTACAGGTAGCCGTGCACCTGGCCGATCACCACCGTCGGCCACTCGATGCCGCCGAGGTACTTCAACGGCATCGCGACGAACACCAGCAGGATCAGCAGCACGCCCGTGACGTACGCCATCACCCGGTACCTGGTGAGCGCCCCCCGCACCGGCTTGGGCAGCTCGCCCGCCGGTTCCGCGGCAGGCTCGGCCCCGGTGTCGTTCGCGACGTCGGTCACTTCGCCGTCCGTTCCGCTTGCCGATTCAGCTGCGCCAGCCACTGGTTGTACTCCTCCAGCTGGGCATCGAGCTCCGGGTCGTCTTCGTCGTCGTCCTCTTCGGCCGTGGTGACGGCGGCCGGCCGTGCCGCGGGGACGGCGGTGGCCACCCGCGGCGCCTTCGGCTCGGTGTCCGGCTTCGGGTGCAGCTCCTCGCGGACCATCCGCACCCACATGTAGACGACGAACAGCGCGAACAGCGGCCACTGGAACGCGTAGCCGAGGCTGCGGGCGTTGCCCGCCGCCCCGCGCTGCAGCTGCCAGTACGCGAACGCGAGGAAGGCGATGACCAGCACGACCGCCAGGGCATGCAAGGCCAACCATTTGGGCGTCAGCAGCTTGCGCACCCTTCGAGCGTACTTCGTGCGGTGCCTGGCTACGCCAGCGAGGTGACCAGCACCACCACGAAACCGAGCAGGATGAGCACGGCCACGACCGTCACGCCGCCGGCGACGGCACCAAGCAGTCCGCGGCGGTACGGTACGTCGAGCGACCGCGCGTACAGCAGCGCGAGCAGGCACAGTGCAACCGGGCAGGTGGCCAGCGCCGCCAGGCCGGCCGCCGCGGCGGTGCCGGTGAGCAGATGGGTGACGGTCGCCGGGAGGCTGGCCAGGCCGAGCACGACGCCGGTCTGGCTCGCGACCGGCGCCGGGTCGTCGCCGGCCGGCCGCGCCGTGGCGTGCGCGATGCCGCCGACGATGGCCGCAAGCACCAACCCGGCGACCGCGACCACCGGGCCGAGCACCAGCTCGCTCACCGGGCCGCCGTGCACGAGCACCCGGGCACTCCGGACGACGGCGCTGGCGAACAACACCACGAGGGCGGTGCCCCAGAACGTCGTGCCCGCCGCGGCGGCGAACGTCGCACTCGGCCGGGTGACCGTGCCGGCGAGGAAGGTCCAGCCGCTGCCCGGCCAAGGCGGCGGCTCGGGCCGGCCCGGCGCCGCACGGTCGGCCAGCAGCTGACGTGCCCACTCGGCCCGCTCCTCGCCGGACGCCGCACCGTTCTGCCGGGTGAGCGCCGCGTCGATCAGGTCGAGGTCGACCTGGTCCTTGGGACGCCCGAGCGCCGTCTTGAACGTACGCAGCTCGGCCAGCGGCGTGAACGGCACGCCGTCGATGTGTTCCGCGCCGGCGATGAGCGTACGCGGGTCGCGGTGGTAGCCGGGGAACTCCAGCCGGGTCATCGCTTCGACGTCGCCGTGTTGCAGCAGCTCGCCGCCGTCGTCCTTCGCCACCACCGTCCAGCCGGTGTCGCGCAGCCGCTCGTAGAGCTCCGGGGTGACGACCAGGTCGACGTCGCGGCCCTCCCGCAGGCCGCGGACGACCAGCGGCCCGCTGCCGAAGACCACGTACTGACCGGCGGGCAGGTCGAGCGCACGTACGACGTCGAGCAGCTGCGTGCGGTCGATGCCCACGCGACGAGCATAGGCGCCAGCGGCGTCAGGTACCCGCCATCACCAGCAGGGCGACGACGACGGCGACGGAGATCACGCCGGCGAGCAGGGCGAGCGTGCCGACCACCGCGCCGAAGAGGCCGCGGGCGACCGACACCCGGTACGCGCCGGCGTATAGGTAGGCGAGATACACGTACGCAACGAGGGAGACGAACTTGAGCGCCGCGGCCGCGCCCGGCCCGACCGCCAGCTGTACCAGGCTGGCCGGCAGGTCCCACACGGCCGTGACGATCGCCGCCTGGCTGGCTGCCGCGACGTAGTCACCGTCCCCGCCGCCCCCGCGGGCGACGCCGAGCGCGACCCGGGAGATCAGGAGGGAGACCAGCAGTCCAAGCGCTGCGATGAGCGGTGCGCCCACGAGCGGGAGTAGTGGGGACCCGGGGGCGTCGCCGTTGCCGTGGATGGCGGCGCCGAGACCGTTCACTGCCACGCTCGCCACGGAGACCAGGTAGGCGGTCGGCCAGAACCGCACGCCGTGGCCTGTCGCGAACGTGGCGGCCGGCTTGGTGAGGGCCCGGACGAGGAACGCCAGCCCCGTGCCATCCCAGGTGCCCTCCTCCGGCGACCGCTGCAGACCCGGTTCCTGCGGGCGCGGGCTGGCGTCGCGGAGTGCGCGGCGGACCAGGTTGAGGTCCGTCTCGTCGTCGCGGTGCTTGCGGGCTTCGAGCAGCTTCTGCAGCTCGGCCAGGCGGACCACGGGCACGCCGTCGACCCGTTCGGACGCGGTGACGAGCGCCTTGCCGGTGCGCTGGTAGCCGGGGAGCTCGATCCGGTCGACGACCTCGAAGCTGCCGCAGCGCAACACCTCGCGGCCGTCGTCGGCGCGGTGGACGTCCCACCCGTCCGCCGCGATCAGCCGCCTGAACACGTCGACGGTGACCGCGATGGTGATGTGGTTGCTCGTCCTCAGCCCCCGGACGACCAGCGGGCCGCGGCCGAACACCGCGTACTTCCCTTCCGGCAGGCCGAGCGCGCGTACTGCGGACAGCAGCTCGTCGCGCCCCATGGTCCTCTTGATGCCGCTACTCGCCATGCGGCTTGCGACGCCAGGTCGGATCGGCCGGTTCCGGCAGGCTCAGTCGGTGCTGGTCGGGGCCGGCTCCGGGGTCTCCTCCGTGGCACCGTTGCCCGGTTCCTGCAGCGAACGCAGCAGCAGGTGCGAGACGTCGACGACCTCGAGGGTGTCGGCGGCTTCCCCGTCGGCCTGCTTGGCCTTGATCGCGTCGCCGAGCATGACCAGGCAGTACGGGCACGCGGTCGACACCGTGTCGGGGTCGAGGGCGAGCGCTTCGTCCACCCGTTCGGTGTTGATGCGCTTGCCGATGGACTCTTCCATCCACATCCGTGCGCCGCCGGCGCCGCAGCAGAAGCCGCGCTCCTTGCACCGGTGCATCTCCTCGGACTTCAGTCCCGGGACGTTCGCGAGGAGCTCCCGCGGCGGGGTGTAGACCTTGTTGTGCCGGCCGAGGAAGCAGGGGTCGTGGTAAGTGACCTTCTCCTCGACTGCGGTGACCGGCTTCAACCGGCCGTCCTCCACGAGCCTGGCCAGCAGCTGGGTGTGGTGGATGGTCTCGTAGTTGCCGCCCAGCTGCGGGTACTCCCGCGCGATGGTGTTGAAGCAGTGTGGGCAGGTCGCGACGATCTTCTTCGCGCCGATCTCGTTGAGCGTCTCGACGTTCTGCTGCGCCAGCATTTGGTAGACGAACTCGTTGCCCAGCCGCCTGGCCGGGTCACCGGTGCACGACTCCATCGGCCCCAGCACGGCGAACTCCACGCCCGCCGTATGCAGCAGCTCGGCGACCGCACGGGTGGTCTTCCTCGCCCGGTCCTCCAGCGCGCCCGCGCAGCCGACCCAGAACAGGTACTCCACGTCGTCGGGGATGGAGTCCTCGACGACCCGCACCTCGAACGGCAGGCCCTCGGTCCAGTCCAGCCGCGAGGATGCGTTCATGCCCCACGGGTTGCCCTTGTTCTCCAGGTTCTTCAGCATCGTGCCGGCCTCGGACGGGAAGCTCGACTCGATGAGCACCTGGTAGCGGCGCATGTCTGCGATGTGGTCGATGTGCTCGATGTCGACCGGGCACTGCTCGACGCACGCACCGCAGTTGGTGCACGACCAGAGCACGTCCGGGTCGATCACGCCGTTCACGTCCGCGCCACCGACCAGCGGTCGCTCCGCCTCCGCCTTGAGCGCGTCCGGCAGCGAGTCGCGCTGGTCCTCCGGCGTGAGCAGGTACGGCGCCTTCGCGAACATGTGGTCGCGGAGGTCGGTGATCAGCATCTTCGGCGACAGCGGCTTCTCGGTGTTCCACGCCGGGCACTGCGACTGGCACCTGCCGCACTCGGTGCAGGTGGAGAAGTCGAGCAGGCCCTTCCAGGTGAAGTCCTCGATCTTGCCGCGGCCGAAGACGTCGACGTCGGGGTCGGCCTCCTCGAAGTCCAGCGGCTTGCCGTTGCTCATCATCGGCTCGAGCGGGCCGAGCGCGTTCGGCCGCCTGGAGGTGAGCACGTTCAGCGGTGCCAGGAAGATGTGCATGTGCTTGCTGTGCAGCACGATCAGCAGGAACGACAGCATCACGGCCAGGTGCGCCAGGATCATCACCGTGGTCAGCACCTCGGCGGCCGGCTGCCCGATCGGCGCCAGCGCTATGCCCACCAGCTCGGACATCCACGCGCCGGACTCGTAAGGGAACTCGCCCGCGACGATCGCCGAGCCACGCAGTACGAACAGCGTCCACAGCACGTTGAAGATCATGAACAGGATCAGCCACGCCCCGCCGGTGTGCGACCCCTTGAACCTGGACTGCCGGTCGAGCTTCTGCGGCGAGTTCTGCACCCGGATGACCGCGAACACCACGAGCGAGAGCAGGCACAGCACCGCGATGGTGTCCTGCAGGAACCCGAGCACCGGCCAGTGGCCGATCAGCGGGATGGTGAAGTGCGGGTCGAACAGCGCCCCGTACGCCTCGATGTAGACGGTCAGCAGCAGCAGGAAGGCCCAGAACGTGAACGCGTGCGCCAGGCCGGGCACCGACCACTTCAGCAGCTTGCGCTGGCCGAGCACCTCGGTGAACTGCGTGGCGATCCGCTCTCGCATCCCCTGCGTACGCTCAGGCGCAGGCTGTCCGGTGCGGATGACCTGGAACAGCCACCACAGCCGCCGACCGGCGAACACGAGGGCCACCGCTGTCAGGCCGAGACCGACGACCAGCCGTACCCACATCACGGGACGATCACCTGAGCTTTCCAACGGGGCCAGGAGAGCAACGCCAGGAGCGCATCACCAGGGTAGATGTTACCCGTCGGTAACTACGATAACGAATATCACCCCTGGGAACGGTACGGGACCCCGGCCGATTCCTTCGCGCAGGGCAGAACGCGGTCGGCCGTTCCGGCAGCTCTTCGGTTCTACCGTGAGACGGGTGAGTAGTCGGCCACACGACCACGCCCGCTCGTCCCGCTGCGCACGACCGGGCCGACGGAGCCGCTCTGGCGTGCTCTCGTCGGTCAGGTGCTGCGCGGCGAGCGCCTTGACCGCGACCTGACGCTGCAGGAGGTCGCCGACGCCGCCGGCATCTCCATGCCGTACCTCTCCGAGGTCGAGCGCGGCCGCAAGGAGGCGTCCTCCGAGGTCCTCGCGGCGACCGCCGACGCGCTCGGTCTCGACCTCGCCGACCTGCTCGCGCTGAGCCACCGCCGGCTGGTGCGGCTGTCCCGGGCGCGGATCGCCCGGGCCGCGTCCAGCCCGGCCGACGCCGGGCCAACCGCCCTGGCCGCCTGAGCTGCCCGTTCTCCTGGTTCGCCGCTCTCCTGGTGGTGACCACCTTGTCCGCCAGGCAGAATTGGTCTGCGCGGGAAAGTTGAGTCGAGGCCACTAAGGTGTCTTGACGTTTCCAAACCAGCTGCTAGCTTTGAGCGTGAAGAACTCAAGTTTCTGTTCAGAACTATCGGAGGCAACCTGATGGGAAGAGCGGTCGGGATCGACCTGGGGACGACGAACTCGGTGGTTTCCGTGTTCGAGGGTGGCGAGGCCACCGTCATCACCAACGCCGAGGGAGCACGGATCACGCCATCCGTCGTTGCCTTCGCCAAGAACGGCGAGGTGCTCGTTGGCGAGGTGGCCAAGCGGCAGGCGGTCACCAACGCCGATCGCACTATCCGCTCGGTGAAGCGGCACATGGGGACCGGCTGGAACACCGAGGCGGACGGCAAGGACTACCGCCCGCAGCAGATCTCCGCGTTCATCCTGCAGAAGCTCAAGCGCGACGCCGAGAGCTACCTGGGCGAGACGGTCACCGACGCGGTCGTCACCGTGCCGGCGTACTTCGACGACGCCCAGCGGCAGGCCACCAAGGAGGCCGGTGAGATCGCGGGACTGAACGTCCTGCGCATCATCAACGAGCCGACCGCCGCGGCGCTCGCGTACGGCCTGGACAAGCAGGAAGACCAGACAATCCTCGTCTTCGACCTCGGTGGCGGCACCTTCGACGTGTCGCTGCTCGACGTCGCGAAGGACGACGACGGCTTCTCCACCATCGAGGTGAAGGCCACCAACGGCGACAACCACCTCGGCGGTGACGACTGGGACCAGCGCATCGTGGACTGGATGGTCGACCGGTTCAAGGGCGCCAACGGCATCGACCTGTCCAAGGACAAGATGGCCATGCAGCGCATCCGGGAGGCCGCGGAGAAGGCGAAGATCGAGCTGTCCAGCACGCAGCAGACCTCGATCAACCTGCCGTACATCACCGTGGACGGTGACAAGAACCCGATGTTCATCGACGAGTCGCTGTCCCGGGCGCAGTTCCAGCAGATGACCTCGGACCTGGCCGACCGGTGCAAGGCGCCGTTCCACCAGGTCATCAAGGACGCCGGTGTCGACGTCTCGAAGATCGACCAGGTCGTGCTCGTCGGTGGCTCCACCCGGATGCCCGCCGTGCAGGAGATGGTGAAGGAGCTCACCGGCAGTAAGGAGCCGAACAAGAGCGTCAACCCGGACGAGGTCGTCGCCGTCGGCGCCACCTTGCAGTCCGGCGTGCTCAAGGGCGAGGTCAAGGACGTCCTGCTGCTCGACGTAACCCCGCTGTCGCTGGGCATCGAGACCAAGGGCGGCATCTTCACCCGGTTGATCGAGCGGAACACGACGATCCCGACCCGCAAGTCGGAGATCTTCAGCACCGCGGACGACAACCAGCCGACCGTGGGCATCCAAGTCTACCAGGGTGAGCGCGACATCGCGGCGTACAACAAGAAGCTCGGCACGTTCGAGCTCGACGGCATCCCGCCGGCGCCGCGGGGCGTACCGCAGATCGAGGTCGCGTTCGACATCGACGCGAACGGCATCGTGAACGTCTCGGCGAAGGACCTCGCGACCGGCAAGAACCAGTCGATGACCATCTCCGGTGGCTCCGCGCTGCCGAAGGAGGACATCGACAAGATGGTCCGCGACGCCGAGCAGTACGCGGAGGAAGACCGCAAGCGTCGCGAAGAGGTCGAGGTCCGCAACCAGGCCGACACCCTCGTGTACTCGACGGAGAAGCTGGTCAAGGAGAACGCCGACAAGATCCCGGACGAGCGCAAGCGCGAGGTCGAGGACGCCATTGCCGACGTGAAGAAGGCGCTCGAGGGCTCCGACACCGAGGCGATCAAGGCGGCGACGGAGAAGCTGGCCACCTCGGCCCAGCAGATCGGCACCGCGATGTACGCGCAGGCGCAGCAGGCGCAGCAGGAGCAGCAGCCCGCCGGCGCCGAGGGTGCCGCGGCCGGCGACGCAGGTGCCGGTGACTCCACCCCCGCCGACGACGACGTCGTGGACGCCGAGATCGTCGACGAGGACAAGGACAAGCGCGAGGGTGGTGCTGCATGACGGACCCGTCGGCTCAGGGGAACT
This sequence comes from Streptosporangiales bacterium, assembly GCA_009379825.1. Classification (NCBI taxonomy): domain Bacteria; kingdom Bacillati; phylum Actinomycetota; class Actinomycetes; order Streptosporangiales; species Streptosporangiales bacterium. The sequence continues at coordinate 115,650 of WHTA01000006.1, read as the reverse complement.
CTCCGGAAGACGAGCAGACGTCGGGTCTCGTGTTCAGGGATCGCCGTCGGATCGACCCGGAGACCGGGGAGGTCCGCGAGTCGTCGCCGGAGCCGGCCGAAGAGCCGGCTCCGGCGGCGGACGCCGCTAGTGCCGGGGAGGACGACGAGGTGGCCAAGCTGCGTGCCGAGCTGGAGGAGCGCACAAAGGACCTTCAGCGGGTGCAGGCCGAGTACGTCAACTTCCGGCGGCGGGTCGACCGCGACAAGGAAGCGCTGCGCACCGAGACCATCGGCAAGGTGCTGAACTCGTTGCTCCCGGTGCTCGACGACCTCGACCGCGCCAGGGAGCACGGCGAGCTGCAGGGCGGTTTCAAGGCGGTCGCTGACTCGCTGGAGAAGACCACGAGCGGGCTCGGTCTGGAACGCTTCGGCACCGAGGGCGAGCCGTTCGACCCGACCGTGCACGAGGCGCTGACACACGAGTACTCGCCGGACGTCGAGGGCATCATGTGCACCCGCATCTACCAACCCGGTTACCGGGTGGGGACGAGGGTGCTGCGAGCCGCCCGGGTGGCGGTCACCGAGGCCGAGGGCGGCGCCATGCCGGCGTCGGTCGAGGGCGCGCTGTCCGTCGACGACGCCGCGGGCACCGCGCAGGCCGACGGCGACGAAGCGTCGAGCTGAGCGCGGACGCCGTGCTGAGCTTCCAGGGCAGTCACGTGGCTGCGGATCGAGTGGGGAGGAGGGCGCGTGAGCACGAAGGACTACGTGGAGAAGGACTACTACAAGATCCTGGGCGTCAGTAAGGACGCCAGCACCGCGGAGATCAAGAAGGCGTACCGCAAACTCGCGCGCCAGTACCACCCCGACTCGAACAAGAACGATGCGAACGCCGAGGAGCGCTTCAAGGAGATCTCCGAGGCCTACGACGTGCTCGCCGACGAGAAGCGGCGCAAGGAGTACGACGAGGCGCGCACGATGTTCGGCAGCGGTGGCTTCCGCTTCCCTGGTAGCTCAGGCGGCGGCACGACGTTCGACTTCGGCGACCTGTTCGGTGGCGGCACGACCGGCGCAGGACAGGGCGGGCTCGGCGACATCCTCGGTGGCATCTTCGGGCAACGGCGGTCGCCGGGCAGCGCCGGCGGCACGACTACGCGCCGCGCACGCCGCGGTGCGGACATCGAGACCGAGGCCACGCTGTCGTTCGACGACGCGATCGCAGGCACGACCGTCCCGATCAAGACGAGCAGCCCGCACCCGTGCCGCACCTGTGCGGGTACCGGCGCGAAGGCCGGCACGCTGCCGCGGGTGTGCCCGAGCTGTGAGGGCACCGGGGTGACGGCCCGCGGGCAGGGCACGTTCTCGCTGACCGAGCCGTGCCGTGACTGCCGTGGCCGGGGGCTGGTCGTCGACGACCCGTGCCCGGTCTGCAGCGGCAGCGGTCGTGCCACCAGCGAGCACACCATCCGCGCGCGGATCCCCGCCGGCGTCGCCGACGGGCAGCGGATCCGACTGCGGGGCAAGGGGGCACCGGGTGAGAACGGGGGCAACCCCGGTGACCTCTACATCATGGTGAAAGTCAGTGCGCACGAGACGTTCGGGCGTTCCGGCGACCACCTCACGGTGACCGTGCCGCTGTCGTTCCCGGACGCGGCGCTCGGCGGCGAGATGCGGGTGCCCACGCTGGACGGCACCACCGTCACGTTGCGGGTGCCAGCGGGCACGCCGAGCGGGCGGGTCTTCCGGGTACGGGGCCGTGGCATACGCCGCAAGGACGGCACCCGCGGTGACCTGCTGGCGACCGTGGAGGTCGCGGTGCCTGACCACCTGGACGACGAAGCGAAGGAACTACTCCAGAAGTATCGCGCCGCAACCGGTGAGGGCACCGGTTCGGCAGAGCGCTAGGGGTGTGCGATGGCTGATCACTTCGAGCTGACCGACGAGACGCCGGTCTACGTGATCTCGGTTGCCGCGCAGCTGGCCGGCATGCACCCGCAGACGCTGCGGCAGTACGACCGGTTGGGGCTGGTCTCACCGGACCGTACTGCCGGGCGCGGCCGTCGTTACTCGCTGCGCGACATCGAGCTGCTCCGCGAGGTGCAGCGGCTGTCGCAGGAGGGCGTCAACCTCGCCGGCATCAAGCGCCTGCTCGCGCTGCAGCAACAGGTGAGCCGGCTCGCGGCCAGGGTGCTGCAGCTGGAGTCCGAGCTGGCGAACACGCACGCGGCTCTGCAGCGCGCGACACAGGGCCGGGCGACCGGGCGTACGACGCGCCGTAGCGAGCGCGACGTGTCCGGGCTGGACGGAACAGCCATCATGCGGTGGCAGCCGCCGCACGATTTCTGACGGGGGACGAGGGAAAGAGATGGACTTCAAGCTCACCACGAAGAGCCAGGAGGCGGTGTCCGACGCCGTACGTAGGGCCACCGCCGCGGGGCACCCGCACGTGGAGCCGGTGCACCTGCTGCTCGCCCTGCTCGGGCAGGAGGGCGGCACGGCAGGGCCGTTGCTCGACGCGGTCGGCGCCACCCCGACGACGGTGCGGAAGCGGGCCGAGGAGCTCGCCGGCCAGCTGCCCAAGGCGCACGGCACGACGGTCGCCGCGCCCGACCTGTCCAGGGAGTCCGTCCAGGTGCTCACCACCGCGCACCAGCGGGCCACCGACCTCGGTGACGAGTACGTGTCCACCGAGCACCTGGTCGTCGGCCTGGCCGCCGTTGGTGGCCAGGTGGCGACGCTGCTGCGTGAGCTTGGCGCGACGCCCGAGGCGCTGCTCGCGTCGTTCCAGCAGATCCGCGGCAGCGCGCGGGTGACGTCGCAGGACCCCGAGGACACGTACCAGGCGTTGGAGAAGTTCGCCGACGACCTCACCGCGCGCGCCCGCGACGGCAAGGTCGACCCGGTGGTCGGCAGGGACAGCGAGATCCGGCGCGTCATCCAGGTGCTGTCGCGGCGGACGAAGAACAACCCGGTGCTGATCGGGGAACCCGGCGTCGGCAAGACCGCGATAGCCGAGGGCCTCGCGCAGCGCATCGTCGCCGGCGACGTGCCCGAGTCGCTGAAGGGCAAGCGGCTGATGGCGCTCGACCTGGCCGGCATGGTGGCCGGCACGCAGTACCGCGGGCAGTTCGAGGAGCGGCTGAAGTCCGTACTCAAGGAGATCACCGACAGCGATGGCCAGATCGTCACGTTCATCGACGAGCTGCACACCGTCGTCGGCGCGGGCGCCGCCGAGGGCGCGATGGACGCCGGCAACATGCTGAAGCCGCTGCTGGCCCGCGGCGAGCTGCGCATGATCGGCGCGACCACGCTGGACGAGTACCGCGAGCGAATCGAGAAGGACCCCGCGCTGGAGCGTCGCTTCCAGCCGGTGTTCGTGGGTGAGCCCTCGGTCGACGACACCGTCGCCATCCTGCGCGGGTTGAAGGAGCGCTACGAGGCGCACCACCAGGTGCAGATGAGCGACGCCGCGCTGATCACCGCGGCGACGTTGAGCGACCGCTACCTCACCGGCAGGTTCCTGCCGGACAAGGCCATCGACCTGGTCGACGAGGCCGCGTCCAGGCTGCGGATGGAGATCGACTCCAGGCCGGTCGAGATCGACGAGCTGCAGCGCAACGTCGACCGGTTGAAGATGGAAGAGATCGCGCTGGCGAAGGAGAGCGACCAGGCGAGTGCCGAGCGGCTGGCCAGGTTGCGCGCCGAGCTCGCCGACAAGCAGGAGCAGCTCGCCGGCCTGAACGCCCGGTGGGAGAAGGAGAAGTCCGGGCTCAACCGGGTCGGTGAGCTGAAGAAGCAGCTCGACGAGGTGCGCGTGGAAGCCGAGCGGCACCAGCGCGACGGCGACCTCGCCGGTGCGTCCGAGCTGCTGTACGGCCGCATCCCGGAGCTGGAGAAGGAGCTCGCGGAGGCCGCCGAGGTCGAGGAGAAGCTGACCGAGTCGGATTCGCCGATGGTCAAGGACCAGGTGACTCCGGACGACGTCGCGGACGTGGTCTCGGCCTGGACGGGCATCCCCGCCGGGCGGCTGCTCGAGGCCGAGATGGCGAAGCTGCTGCGGATGGAGGACGAGCTGACCGAGCGCGTGGTCGGCCAGGCCGACGCCGTCCGCGTGGTCTCCGACGCCGTACGGCGCTCCCGGGCGGGCATCGCCGACCCGGACCGGCCGATCGGGTCGTTCCTGTTCCTCGGGCCGACCGGCGTCGGCAAGACCGAGCTGGGCAAGGCCTTGGCGGACTTCCTGTTCGACGACGAGCGCGCGATGGTCCGGATCGACATGAGCGAGTACTCGGAGAAGCACTCGGTGGCCCGCCTCGTCGGCGCTCCGCCCGGATACGTCGGGCACGACGAGGGCGGCCAGCTCACCGAGTCGGTGCGGCGCAGGCCGTACAGCGTGGTGCTGCTCGACGAGATCGAGAAGGCGCACGCCGAGGTCTTCGACATCCTGCTGCAGGTGCTCGACGACGGCCGGCTCACCGACGGGCAGGGCCGTACCGTCGACTTCCGCAACGTCGTGCTCATCCTCACCTCCAACCTCGGCTCGAACTACCTGGTCAAGGAGGGCCTGGACGAGGCGACGAAGAACGACCAGGTGATGCAGGTCGTGCGGGCGACGTTCAAGCCGGAGTTCCTGAACCGGCTGGACGAGATGGTGGTGTTCCACTCGCTGGGCACCAGCGAGCTCAGCCGGATCGTGGAGATCCAGGTGGAGCGGCTCGCGCGCCGGCTGACCGACCGCAGGCTGACCCTGGACGTCACCCCCGCCGGGCGGGAGTGGTTGGCGCTCACCGGCTTCGACCCGCTGTACGGGGCGCGGCCGCTGCGTCGGCTGATCCAGCAGGCGATCGGCGACCAGCTCGCCCGGGCCCTGCTCGCCGGCGAGATCCACGACGGCGACACCGTCCGCGTCGACCTGAACGAGTCGACCGACGCCCTCGAAGTAACCCCGGTCCGCGACGCAGTGACCGTCGCCGAGTAGCGGCTAGGAACGGATTCTCGTAGCTCGTCGTCCGAGCGCCGTCCGACGGTGCGCCGCGACCGAATGGCGTACCTCCAACGGAAGGGGTAGCGCGTGGCCAACGAGACGCCGGCCGAGCGCAAGGCTCGGGAGCTTGCTGAGGTACTCAAGAAGCGCGAGGAGGCCAGGCAGGCACGCGAGGCGGCGAAAGCCCGGGAGGCGAAGACCAAGAAGACGGGCGACGACCTTGCCGCCTTCCACAAGAGCAACCCGCGCTGGAAGCCCGGGAAATCTCGGTGACATCGCTGGGCCCGGAGCCGAGATCGGCTCCGGGCCCGCGTAGTTGCACCCGCCGTATCGACCATGGGTCGGCTCATCCGTGCAACGATCATCTGGTCCGAGGCGTCGGCCGGCCGCCGGCGTTTGCTGCACCTGGGAGTGATGTGGGCAAGGCATCGGCCAAGTCGCGGTCCAGGCGGCGCGGTGCGCGGAAGGCGACGCCGGCCGACGACGAGGTGACGCCGGCTGCCGATGGGGGCGAGGAGGCCGCTGCCACCGAGGAGTGGGGACGCCGGCCGCGGACGGTGCTCGTCGGTGCGGTGCTGGTCTACGTCGGCGCCGGGCTGGTCGCGCTGTTCGGGGTGTTGGTCGTGATCGGGTCGACCGACCCGTCGTTCCTGCGGAGTGTGGAGTCGTCGGCGGGCCTCGCGGACATACCGACTGCCGTCTTCAACCAGTTCGTGCGCGACCTGAGCATCGTCGTCGCGGTGTTCGGCGCCATCGGGATCGTGGTGGCGGCGCTCGCGCAGCGCGGCCGGCGCCGGGCACGCATCGTGCTGACCGTCCTCGCCGTGCTCTACGTGCTGCCACTGCTCATGGCCGCCGTGGACGGCTCCCTGCCCGCCCTGGCGATGGCGGCGTACGTCGTCGCCGCGGCGGTGCTGTTCTGGGTCCGCGGCGCCAACCGCTGGTACCAGTCGGAGTGGGACCGCCGCCGCTCGAAGTGACCGCCTGGCCGGTCAGGACCGGAAGGTGAGCGCGGCGGCTACGGCGGGGTAGAGCGTCGGGCCGGCGGCGAGCACGGCGAGACTGGGTTCGCCCGCGCCGCCGGTGGCGATGCCCACGGTCGCGCCGGCCTCGCGCGCTACGAGCGCGGCCGCGGCGACGTCCCAGTGGTTCACCTCGTCCTCGTAGAACGCGTCGGCGCGGCCGGCGGCGAGGTCGACCAGGTCCACGGCGCAGGAGCCGGTGCGCCTGATGTCGCGCACCAGCGGCAGGATCTCGGCGATCTTGCCGCCCTGCTCGCCCCGCCGCTTCGCGTCGTAGGAGAACCCGGTGGCGAGCATCGCCTGGCCAAGCGACGCGGGGTCCGGGACGGCCAGCCGGGTGTCGCCGCGGTACGCCCCGCCGCCGCGGGTGGCGTGGTACATCTCGTCCCGCGTCGGGACGTAGACCGCGCCGGCCAGCGTGTTCGCGTCGTCCTCCACGGCGACAGAGACCGCCCACTCGCCGCGCCCGTAGACGAAGTTCACCGTGCCGTCCAGCGGGTCGATCACCCAGCGCAGCCCGCTGCCGCCCGCGGTGGCGCCGGACTCCTCGGCCAGCACGGCGTCGTGCGGCCGGCGTGCCGCGATCGTGGCGGTGACCGCCTGCTCGGCAGCGCGATCGGCGTCGGAGACCACGTCGGTGTCGCTGGACTTGGTATCGAGCTGCAGCGGCCCCGACTGCCGGTCGAGGAGCAGCGTGCCCGCGGCCCGCGCCGCGTCCACCGCCAGCGCCGCGAGCTCGGCCAGGTCCCAGCTGTCGTCCGGCATCGGCCTCCCACTCGGGTCGCGCTTGCGCACCCGACGCTACCGGCTGCGCGGTGCCAGCCGGTGCGAGGCGGGCCGCAGCTCGTCCTGGAGCGATCGGTACACCTGGTAGCTCTCCTCGTACGCCAGCTCCGCCTTGCCGGTCGGCTCCACCGGCGCGCCCATCCGGATCAGGCCCACCGCCTCGGCCCAGTCGGCGAACGCCCCGGTACCGACGCCGGCCGCTGCCGTCGCACCGACGGCAGCGACCGGGGTGTCCATCAGCGGGTAGAGCGGCCGGCGCAGCACGTCGGCGAGGATCTGCCGCCACAGCGGCGACGTCGCCCCGCCGGTGAGCCGGGCCAGGCCGAGGCGCAGGTCGTGCTCGGTGAGCACCTCGACCAGCTGCCGAAAGCCGTACGCCGTGGCCTCCAGGCAGGCCCGGTACAGGTCGGCGGCGTCGTGCCCCAGGTGCAGCCCGACGAACGAGCCGCGCAGCAGCGGGTCGTGCAGCGGCGACTGCTCGCCGTCGAAGTACGGCTGGCAGACGATGGTCGCCGGCAGCCGGTCGGCGGCCGCCGCGTCCAGGGTGCCCGGCCGGGGCGTGCCGGTGAGCCGTTCGACCCACCGGACGAGGGCGCCGGTGGTGGCCATCCGGCCGTACGGCAACCAGCGCCCGGGCACCGGGTGCTCGGCGAGAAACAGCCGCTGGTCGACGAGCCGCTCGCCGGCGACGGCAAGCAGCTCGCCGCTGTCGCCGAGGCCGAGCAGCAGGTCGCCCGGGTCGGTGAGGCCGGCGGCGCACGCGGTGAGCACGTGGTCCGCGCTGCCGGCGACGATCGGGGTGTCCGCAGTCAGGCCGGTCGCCTCGGCCGCCGCGGTGCTGACCGTGCCCACCTGCTCGCCGGCCCGCCGCACCGGCGCCAACCGCTCGCCCGACAGCGCGGCCGCGTCGAGCACGGCGTCCGCCGGCTCGCCGGCGAGTGTGTAAAGCCCGCTCGCACGCGCCCAGTTCGTCTCGATGTGCACGGTCGCGCCGAGCACGGTGGCCAGCCACTCCGCCGGCCCGAGCACGGCGGCGGTACGCCGCCACGCCTCCGGCTCGTGCGTGGTGAGCCACATCAGCAGCGGCGCGACCGCCGGCCGGGTCAGCGCGCTGCCGGTCAGGTTCAGCAGGTCCACGCCGGCGAGCTGGAGGTGCAGGCCGGCGCGCTGCTCCACCGCCCGTTCGTCGGCGGGGAGGATGGCCGGCCGCAGCGGCTTGGCCGCCTGGTCGGCAAGGACGACCGCGGGTGCCGTGCCGGCGACCGCGACGGCGGTGATGTCGCCGGGCGTGGCGCCGGCCGTCTTCACCACCTTGGGCAGCAGCTCGCAGACCTGCCGCCACCACTGCCGCGGGTCGACCTCCGCCCAGCCGGGGCGTGTGCTGCGCACGTCGGCGGCGCGGCTGTCGTAGGCGACGACGCCGCGTCCTGGCTCGACGACGGCTACCGTGGTGGCCGCCGTGAGGTCGATGCCGAGCAGCAAGGGATTTCGCACTGCCTACAGCTTCCCCGACCCGGCCGAGCGCGCCCACCTCCGGGTATCTGTGGACCGCTTACCAGGCGATCTTCCGGGCGTGCGAGGCTTGGAGCATGGCACGCGCACTCGTGACTGGCGCTACGGCGGGAATCGGTCGAGCCTTCGCACAACGGTTGGCCGAGGCCGGGTGGAACCTGGTCTTGGTCGCCCGCGACGCGGGGCGGCTCGAGGAGGCCGCCGGGCAGCTCAAGCGGTACGCCGTCGACGTCGAGGTGCTCCCTGCCGACCTCAGCGAGGACAAGAGCCTCGCGACCGTCGAGCAGCGCCTCGCCGACGACACCGAACCGGTCGACATGCTGGTGAACAACGCCGGCTTCGCGATCCGGCGCAGCTTCCTCTCGACCAGCGTCGACGAAGAAGACCGACTGCTCCGCGTGCTCGTCCGCGCGGTGCTGCGACTGACCCACGTGGGTGTGCAGGCGATGGTGCGGCGCGGTCGCGGCGTGGTGATCAACGTGTCCAGCGTCGCGGGGTTCGTGCCGCAGAGCACGTACAACGCGGCGAAGGCCTACGTCACCGCGCTGACGGAGAGCGTCGCGACCGAGCTGAAGGGCACCAGCGTACACGTGCTCGCCCTCTGCCCCGGCTACACGCACACCGAGTTCCACGAGCGGGCCAGCATCGACAAGGGCGCCATCCCCGAGCCGCTGTGGCTGGACGTCGAGCGGGTCGTCGACGGCGCGTTCGACGACCTGCGCCGTGGCGTGATCGTCAGCGTCCCCTCGCTGCGCTACAAGGTGATCACCCAGCTGTCCCGGCGTGCGCCGCGCAAACTGGTCACGGCGATCAGTAGCCGCCTCGGCCGCCAGTAGTCCGCCGGGCCGGGGGCCAGTAGGGTCGTTGGCATGTCCGATCGCGATGACCTCCTCGCCCTCATCAAAGAACACGCGGTCGTCCACGGCGCCGTGACGCTGAGCTCAGGGCAGGTCGCCGACCACTACGTCGACCTGCGCAGGACGACGCTTGCCGGGTCGTCGGCGCCGCTGGTCGGCCGGGTGATGCGCGAGCTGACCGCCGACCTCGACTACCAGGCCGTCGGCGGCCTGACGCTGGGCGCCGACCCGGTGGGGACGGCCATGATGCACGCGGCTGCCACTGCCGGCGAGCCGCTCGACGCGTTCGTCGTCCGCAAGGCCGGCAAGGCGCACGGCCTGCAGCGGCGGATCGAGGGTCCCGACGTCGCCGGCCGCCGGGTGCTCGCCGTGGAGGACACGTCCACCACCGGCGGGTCGGTGCTCACTGCGGTGGACGCGCTGGTCGAGGCGGGCGCGGACGTCGTAGGCGTCGCGGTGATCGTCGAGCGCTGCGCGAAGGCGGCGATCGAGGCACAGGGCCTGACCTACAGGTACGCCTACGAGCTGGCGGACCTCGGCATCTGAGGGGTGAGCGTGGCTGAGTTCGACGTGACAGCGGTGCGGGGGCGGTTCCCGGCACTGCGCGACGACACTGCGTACTTCGACGGACCCGGCGGCTCACAAGCGCCGGAACAGGTGGGGCAGGCGATGGTGCAGCTGCTCGCCGGTGGCGTGGCCAACCGCGGCCGGGTGACCAGGGCGGAGCGCCACGCCGACGACGCGGTCAGGGACGCCAGGGTCGCCATGGCCGACCTGCTCGGCGCCGAGCCGCGGGGCGTGGTGTTCGGCCGGAGCATGACGCAGCTGACGTACGACTTCGCCCGCACCCTGGCCAAGCAGTGGCGCGCCGGGGACGAGGTCGTGGTGACCAGCCTGGACCACGACGCCAACATCAGGCCCTGGGTGCAGGCGGCGGACACCGTCGACGCCAAGGTGCGCTGGGCGGAGTTCGACCCGGCCACCGGCGAGCTCGGCACCGACGCCGTCGCGTCGTTGCTGACCGAGCGCACCCGGGTGGTGGCCGTCACCGGCGCGTCGAACCTGATCGGCACCCGACCCGACATCCTCGCGCTCGCCCGTGCGGTGCACGAGGCCGCCGCCCTGCTGTACGTCGACGGCGTGCACCTGACACCGCACGCGGTCATCGACATGGACGCGATGGGCGCCGACTTCTTCGCCTGCTCGCCGTACAAGTTCCTCGGGCCGCACCTGGGTGTGCTCGCCGCAAGCCCGCAGACGCTGGAACGGCTGCACCCGGACAAGCTCAGGCCCGCCACCGACGAGGTGCCGGAACGGTTCGAGCTCGGCACGCTGCCGTACGAGCTGCTCGCCGGCACCACGGCTGCGGTCGACTTCCTCGCCGGCCTGGTGCGCGGCGACGGCAACCGCAGGGCCAGGCTGACCAGGTCGGTGACCGTGCTGGAGGAGCACGAGCAGCGGCTCGCCGCCAGGCTCGCCGAAGGGCTGGCGGCCATCGACGGCGTGCGGACGTACGGGCACGCCGCCCGACGCACGCCGACGGAGCTGTTCACCGTGGCCGGGGTGGACGGTGCCCGGGTGCACCACCTGCTCGCTCAGCGCGGCGTCAACGCGCCGGCGGGCAGCTTCTACGCGCTCGAGTGCGCCGAGCGGCTCGGCCTCGGCGAGGCCGGCGGCGTGCGCGCCGGCATCGCGCCGTACACCAACGAGGAGGACGTGGACCGGTTGCTCGCCGGCGTCAGGGACATCGCGGCCACCGGTCGCTGAGCTGCGTCAGCGGGAGGTGTCGGCCGGCTGCTCGTCGTTGTCCGCCGCCGGCTGCTCCGGCTGCCGGTGGCGGACGACCCGGCGTTCGACCAGGATGACGGCGACCACGAGCACGAAGCCCAGCGCAGCCAGTCCGGCCGCAGCGGGGACGTGGTCGCCGGGCGCGAGCAGCGACCGGTCGCCGTCCTGCCACGGCCACAGCGCGCGCAGGCAGCCGGCCATCACGCCGGTCAGGACCACCAGCGTCACCCGGCGCCTGTGCTCGAGCAGCCACTGCAGGACCTTCACGACCGAGCCGAGGCCGATGGCCGCGCCGAGCGCGAAGAGGCCGAGGTAGCCGAGGTCCCTGTCGTTGACCGCGCCGAGCGTCGGCGCGTAGAGCCCGAGTGTGAGCAGCAGGAACGAGCCGGACAGGCCGGGCAGCACCAGCGCTGAGATGGCGATCGCCGCGGCCAGGACGATGACGACCGGCGTCGGCTGCAGGTTGCCTGGCGGCAGGCTGACGACCAGGTACGCCGCGACCGCCGCGACGAGGGCGACGACGGCGTCGCGCCAGCGCCAGCCGTCGTCGCCGTGCAGCCGTGCGGCCTGGTCGGCCAGCGAGTACGGCACCCACAGCGACGCGAGCACGAGCCCGAAGAACAGGCCGCGGGTCTGGATCGGGTAGTCGTGCACCCAGGTCTCCATGAACCTGGCCATCACGACGAGCGCCGCGAACATGCCGATGACCAGCGGGATGATCACCCGCCACCGGATCAGCCGGAACTGTTCGCCCGCGCGGGCCCAGCCGCGGCCGCGCGGCACGTCGGCGATCGCGCAGCGCACGCTCGACAGCAGGTGCCCGGCGCCGTCGATGGCCGCGTCGTAGACGCCCACGACGAGTGCAACGGTGCCGCCGCTGACGCCGGGGACCGTCTCCGCGGTGCCGATCAGCGCACCGCGTACGACGTTGAGCAGGTGGGTTGGCCAAGACGACGACCGGCCGGTCGCGGACGACTTCATCCCGCTCACGCTACCCGGCCACGGCGGTTTTCCGGCGGTCGGGCGGCGGCTGGTGTGCCCAGGGAGAACGCGGGCCCGTCGCACCGGGGGCAGGTGATGACGCGACCGGCTGGGGTTGAGAGACTGGACGTCGAATCCCATGGTCTGGCGAGGAGTGTGCGGACGATGCCCATCGCGTCACCTGAGGTCTATGCGGCGATGCTCGACAAGGCGAAGGCGGAGCGGTTCGCCTACCCCGCGATCAACGTGACGTCGAGCCAGACTCTCAACGCTGCGCTGCGTGGTTTCACCGAAGCCGGCAGCGACGGCATCGTGCAGGTGTCCACCGGCGGCGCCGAGTACCTCTCCGGCCCGACGGTGAAGGACATGGTGTCCGGCGCGGTCGCGTTCGCCGAGTTCGCACGGGTGGTCGCGGACAAGTATCCGGTGAACATCGCGCTGCACACCGACCACTGCCCGAAGGACAAGCTCGACGGCTACATGCGGCCGCTCGTCGAGCTGTCGAAGGAGCGGGTGGCGAAGTTCGGCGAGCCGTACTTCCAGTCGCACATGTGGGACGGCTCCGCCGTGCCGCTGGACGAGAACCTCAGCATCGCCGACGAGCTGCTCGACAAGTGCGTCGCGGCCCGCGTGCTCATGGAGATGGAGATCGGCGTCGTCGGCGGCGAGGAGGACGGTGTCGTCGGCGCGATCGACGAGAAGCTCTACTCCACGCCGGAGGACGCGCTGGCCACCGCGGAGCGGCTCGGTGCCGGTGAGCGCGGCAGGTACATGCTCGCCGCAACGTTCGGCAACGTGCACGGCGTCTACAAGCCGGGCAACGTGAAGCTGCGGCCCGAGGTGCTGAAGACCATCCAGGACACCGTGGGCGCCAGGTACGGCACGGAGAAGCCGTTCGACCTGGTCTTCCACGGTGGTTCAGGTTCGCTGCTCGAGGAGATCCACGAGGCGCTCGACTACGGCGTCATAAAGATGAACATCGACACCGACACCCAGTACGCGTTCACCCGGGCGGTCGCGTCGCACATGTTCACCAACTACGACGGCGTGCTCAAGGTGGACGGCGAGGTCGGCAACAAGAAGCAGTACGACCCGCGCACGTGGGGCAAGGCCGCGGAGGAGTCCATGGCAAAGCGAGTCGCGTTCGCCTGCGAGAACCTGCGGTCCGCGGGCACGTCGCTGGCGAACGCCTGAGCGGCGGGAGCCACCGATGACCGAGCCACGCGAGAACCTGCTCGCCTCCCCGCCCCCGACGCAGCTGCCCGACGACGCCGACGAGCGTGCCGCGCTGGCCGCAGCGGCTGATCCGGCCGAGGTCGTGCCGGCGTTCCCGTCCTCGTCGCTGGTCTGGGCCACGCTCGCCGACCGGGCGTACGAGGCTGGCGATGTCGTCGCTTCGTACTCATATGCACGCACCGGGTACCACCGCGGGCTCGATCAGTTGCGGCGAGCGGGCTGGCACGGGCATGGTCCAGTTCCGTGGGAACACGAACCGAACCGCGGCTTTCTGCGGGCTCTGCATGCACTTGCCCGGGCGGCCGCGGCGATCGGGGAGGACGAAGAGGCGCAGCGCTGCGCGACGTTCCTCCGCGAGAGCAGCCGCACGGCTGCCGAGACACTCGGCCAGTGAACGCCGTTACAGCGGTGACAGAGGTGCGTGCCTGATGCCTGCGATCGTGCTGCTCGGTGCCCAATGGGGTGACGAGGGCAAGGGCAAGGTCACCGACACCCTCGGCAGCGCCGTCGACTACGTGGTGAAGTTCAACGGTGGCAACAACGCCGGCCATACGGTGGTCATCGGCGACGAGACGTACGCCCTGCACCTGCTGCCCAGCGGAATCCTCACGCCCGGCGTGGTTCCCGTGATCGGCAACGGCGTCGTCATCGACCTGAACGTGCTGTTCGAGGAGATCGACGCGCTCGTCGCGCGCGGCGTCGACCCATCCGCGCTCGTGGTGAGCGCGAACGCACACGTCATCGCCTCGTACAACCAGACGGTCGACAAGGTGACCGAGCGCTTCCTCGGCAACCGCAAGATCGGCACGACCGGCCGCGGCATCGGCCCTACCTACGCGGACAAGATGAACCGCGTCGGCATCCGGGTGCAGGACCTGTTCGACGAGAAGATCCTCAGGCAGAAGGTCGAAGGCGCCCTGGAGCAGAAGAACCACCTGCTGGTGAAGGTCTACAACAGGCGCGCCGTGGACGTGGACGAGGTGGTCGACGAGCTACTCGCGCACGCCGACCGGCTGCGCCCGATGGTCGCCGACACCTCGCTGCTGCTCGACCAGGCGCTCGACGCCGGCAGGACGGTGCTGCTCGAGGCGGGCCAGGCGACCATGCTCGACGTCGACCACGGCACGTACCCGTTCGTCACCTCGTCGAGCACGACGGCCGGCGGTGCGTGTGCCGGCTCGGGTATCGGTCCGACCCGCATCGACCGGGTGGTCGCAGTCGCGAAGGCGTACACGTCGCGGGTGGGTGAGGGGCCGTTCCCTACCGAGCTGCTCGACGACAGTGGCGAGCGGCTGCGCGATCTCGGCCACGAGTACGGCACCACGACCGGCCGGCCGCGCCGCTGCGGCTGGCTCGACCTGGTGGTGCTGCGCTACGCGGCGCGGGTCAACGCGCTCACCGACCTGTTCATCACCAAGCTCGACGTGCTCGACACGTTCGACAAGATCCCCGTGTGTGTCGGCTACGAGGTCGACGGCGAGCGGCTCGACGACATGCCGCTCACGCAGACCGGTTTCCACCACGCGACGCCGGTGTACGAGTACCTCGACGGCTGGTGCAGCGACATCACCGGTGCCAGGTCGTTCGCCGATCTGCCGGCCGAGGCGCAGGCGTACGTGCGCACGGTGGAGGAGTTCACCGGGGTGTCGGTGTCCGGCGTCGGCGTCGGTGCCTCCCGCGACGCGGTCGTCCAGCTCCGCGACCTGCACTGAGGTCGTAGGGTGCAGGACATGTCCGACGATCACCCTGCACCGCCGGCCCGCGCCTCGGACGCCGACCGCGAACGCGTCGCCGAGCTGCTCAACGAGGCGCTCGCCGACGGCCGGCTGGCCGTTGACGAACACAAGGAGCGCATCGACCGGCTCTACGCCACCAAGACGCACGCAGAGCTGACGCCGCTGACCGCCGACCTGGGCACCGTGGGGCGCGACGTCGAGCGCCGGCGGTCCGCGGACGCGGTGCCGGTCGAGCGGGTGGCCCCGCAGGTCGCGATCCTCGCGTCCACCATGGTGCGGCCGACCGGCCGGGTGCGGGGGCGGATGTCAGGCGTCGGTTTCTTCGGCAGCGCGCGCATCGACCTGTCGTACGCGACGGTCGACGAGGGAGGCGTGCAGATCTCTGCGCAGGCGATCATGGGTTCGGTAGACATCGTCGTGCCGGCGAACGCCAGGGTGAACCTGACGGGTATGCCGCTGCTCGGCGCGCTCAGCCCCACCAGGGAGCCGGGACCAGCCGACGGTCCACGGATTGACATCAAGGCGGTGGCGCTGCTCGGCTCGATCACCGTGCACCGCGCCGAGCCCGAGGAGCTCGAACAGTAGCCCTACGGCTGGTCCCCACTGAGTTCCAGGGCGCCCACCCTGAGTAGGCTCGCCGGTCGTGAAGGTCTTGGTCGTAGGCAGCGGCGGTCGCGAGCACGCGTTCGTCCGCGCGCTCGCCGCGGATGGCGGCGTCACGCAGCAGTACGCGGCGCCAGGCAACCCCGGCATGGAGGCGCAGGCGGAGGTACATGCGGTCGCGGTCGACGATGTCGCCGCGGTGGTGGACCTCGCGCGCCGGCTGGGCGTCGACCTGGTCGTCGTCGGCCCGGAGGCGCCGTTGGTCGCCGGGCTCGCGGACGCGCTGACGGAGGCGGGCATCGCCTGCTTCGGCCCGACGGCCGCCGCCGCGCAGCTGGAGGGCTCAAAGGCGTTCGCCAAGGACGTGATGTCGGCGGCCGGGGTGCCGACCGCTGCCGCGCACACCTGCGAGTCGCCGGCCGAGGTGGAGAAGGCGCTGGACGCGTTCGGCGCGCCGTACGTGGTGAAGCAGGACGGGTTGGCCGGCGGCAAGGGCGTGCTCGTCACGCCAGACCGGGCCGCCGCCGTCGCGCACGCCTCCGCTGCCGGCAAGGTGGTGGTCGAGGAGTACCTCGACGGCCCCGAGCTGTCCGTGTTCGCCGTCACCGACGGCACGACCGTGGTGCCGCTGCAGCCGGCGCAGGACTTCAAACGCGCGTACGACGGCGACGACGGGCCGAACACCGGTGGCATGGGCGCGTACTCGCCGCTGCCGTGGGCGCCGCCCGACCTGGTTGACCAGGTGCTTGCGCAGGTCGTGCAGCCGACCGTGGACGAGATGCGCCGCCGCGGCACGCCGTTCGCCGGCATGCTCTACGCCGGGTTGGCCGCCACCAGCCGTGGCCTGCGGGTGGTGGAGTTCAACTGTCGGCTCGGCGACCCGGACGGGTTGGTCGTGCTCGCGCGGCTGCAGTCGCCGCTCCTGCCGTTGCTGCATGCCGCGGCCGTCGGCGACCTCGCCGCCGTGCCGGCACCGGCCTGGTCAGGCGCCGCGGCGGTGACCGTCGTCGTCGCCGCGGAGCACTACCCGGCCGCGCCGGTGAAGGGCGACCCGATCGAGGGCCTGGCCGAGGCGGCGGCGGTGCCAGGAGCGTACGTCCTGCATGCCGGCACCAAGCGCACCGGCGACGCGCTGGTCACCGCAGGCGGCAGGGTGCTCGACGTGATCGGCACCGGCCCGACGGTGGCGGCCGCCCGACAGACGGCGTACCAGGCACTTGGCCACGTCCGCATCCGCGGCAGCCAGCACCGCACGGACATCGCAGCCGCCGCGGCGCACAGCTAGCGGAGCTCGGTCAGTCGCGGGTCGTGGTCCGGCGCTCGACGTCCTGGCGGTCGTCGAGGTCCGGGCGCAGTGCGGTACCGAGGCCGGCGCCCTGCGGTGGCGCGATGGTGCCGTCGGCGACCGTCGGCAGCGCCGTGACCAGGTCGCCGTACCAGCCGTAGTACGCCGCCCGTACGAACTCCTGCACCAGCGCGTTGGGTGCGGAGGTGGACAGGTGCGTGCACGCGGTCAAGGCGACCGGACCCGTGCAGTCGTGCGGGGCCACGGGCACGCCGTAGGTGTCCGCCAGGGTCGCGATCTTGCGCGCCTCGGTGAGGCCGCCGGTCCAGGTGAGGTCGACGGTGACGACGCCGAGTGCCTGCTCGGCCAGCAGCGGGAGGAAGGCAGCGCGACCGGCGAGTGTCTCGCCCGCAGCGATCGGGATGTCGGTCCGCCGGCTGACCGCCGCCAGGCCGTCGACCAGGTCGGCACGCACCGGGTCCTCCAGCCAGGACGGCTGATACGGCTGCAGGGCCGCCGCGATCCGCTGCGCTGCGGGCACGTTCCACAGACCGTGCAGTTCGACCATGACGTCCATCGCGTCGCCGACCGCGTCGCGGATCAGCCGGAACGGCTCGGTGGCCCGGCGCAGCTCGTCCGGGCTCAGGTGGGTGCCCCGGCTGGCCTCCGCGTACGGGTCGAACGGCCAGATCTTCATGCCGTTGATGCCGGACGAGAGCAGGTCGGTGGCAAGCTTTCCGGCGTCGTGCAGGAAGGCGTACAGGTCTTCGTACGGCCCGGTGGGCTGTTCTTCGACGCCCCAGTTGGCGACGTTCTGGCCGGTGTGCTGCCTGATGTAGCGGGTGCCGGCGCAGGTGTTGTAGAGCCGGATGCGTTCGCGGGTGCGGCCACCGAGCAGGTCGTGCACAGGTAGCCCGGAGGCGTTCCCGAGTAGGTCCCACAGCGCGATGTCGACCGCGGACCGCGCACGGGTCTCCACACCCGTGCCAGCGAAGCCGACGTAGCCGGCCAGCGCCCCGTTGAGGTGCTCGATCTGCCGCGAATCCTCGCCGAGCAGCTTCGGCGCGACGGCGTCGTGGATGTGCGTGGCCACCGCGGCCGCACCGTAGAACGTCTCCCCGAGTCCGACCAGGCCGTCGTCGGTGAACACCTGCACGAACAGCAGGTTGGGGAACTCGCCGACACGCACCGTGTCGACGCGATCGATGATCACGCCCCACCGCCGATCAGCCGCTCCTCGGCGTCCTCGGTGAACTGGCTGAGCGCCGACGAGATCACCGACTGCAGCGAGGCGCCCTTGCCCAACAGGTCGTCGACCTTGCGCATGGCGATGCGTTCGAGCGACTCGTCGAGGTCGCTGCCGTACGTGCGGAGCGCGAGCGTCAGGTGTTCGGTCATCGCCGCGCCGGCCGCGGCCGCATCCCTGTTCTCGATCGCGGCGAGCACCTGCCGGTGGTACGGCACCCCCTCTGCGGCGACGTGCGGATCGTCCAGGCTGCGCAGCATCTGCTCGAACACGAGTCCGGAGATCGAACCGAACATGATGTCGAGCACCGGGTTGTGCGAAGCCCGGGCGAGGAGCGCGTGGAACGCGATGTCCGCCTTCGCCCTGCCGATCACGCCGGTGGCCCGGTCGAACCCTTCCAGCGCACGCCCCATCGCCGCGACGTCGTCGTCGGTGGCGCGCTCGGCGGCCAGCGCCGCGGCCTGGCCCTCCAGCATGGTGCGTGCCTCGACGAGCTGCCGCGGCGTGGTCTGCCCGCGGCGGTAGAGCACTTCGACCAGGCGGCCGGCGTCCAGTGCGCCAACGGCGCGGACGAACGTGCCGCGGCCGGGGGAGATCTCGACGAGCCCGCGCTCCTGCAGCTCCCTGAGCACCTCGCGGACGACCGGCCGGGAGATGTGGAAGCGTTCGGCGAGCTGTCGCTCGGACGGCAGCTTGGCGCCCGGCTCGGTGCCACCGTCCAGGAGCTCGTTCGTCAGGCGCTCCAACAGCGCCTGCCGTGGGACATCGATCTGCGCCGCCATGCCACCCCGTCCTTCCGTGTATACCCGTTCGCCGAGGCTTGACGCCTTGCCGCGCTAAGTGCACAGTAGTGCGGTATGAGCGGTATGACCAGTCAGACCACTCTATCCAGAGACCCGTAGACACCGAAAGTGCGCAGGTGACTAACGGTGTTGACCAGCGGCAGCCGCCCGCTCGCCATCGCGATGTGGGACTTCTCCTGGCTCGAACGCCGCTGGTCCGGCGGCGGTTACGAGGACTGGGGAGCAGCGCTCGACGGTCTCGCCGAGCGTGGCTACGACGCGGTTCGTATAGACGCGTACCCGCACCTGGTGGGCATCGACCCGCAGCGGGAGTGGGAGTTGCGCCCGGTGTGGACCCAGCACGCCTGGGGTGCACCTGACCGGCTCCGGGTGCGGGTGCAACCGGCGTTGAACGAGTTCATCGCAGCCTGTGCGCAGCGCGGCATCGCGGTCGCACTGTCGTCCTGGTTCCGCGACGACCGCAGCGCAGCGCGGATGACCATTGCGAACCCGCGGCGACTGGGCGAGATGTGGGTACGCACGCTGGACGGCATCGCCGCGGACGGCCTGATGGGGCACGTGCTCTACGCGGACCTCTGCAACGAGTACCCGTTGCCGCTGTGGACACCGTTCCTCTACGGCACGGAAGAGGGCGAACCGGCGTCCAGGACCGACCCCGAGGTCGTGCGCTGGATGGCGGAGTCGATCGCGACCGTGCGTGCACGGCATCCGGGCGTGCCGTACTGCTTCTCGTTCTGCAACGAGTTCGACAGCTACGCACAACAGGACGTCGATTGCCTCGACTTCCTCGAGCCGCACCTGTGGATGGTGCAAGAAGAGTGCAGCGACTTCTACCGGCGGCTCGACTACGGACTCGGCCCGGACCGGTTCGACCCGGCGCACTACAGCCGCCTGGCCGCGCGTGGCGAGGCGCTGTACCGCAGCGACCCGGAGCACTGGCAGGCCCGGTTGGACGGGCACATCCGCCGCGCAGCCGACTGGTCCAGGCATGTCGCGAAGCCGCTGATCACCACCGAGTGCTGGGCGATCGTCAACTACAAGGACTGGCCGGGACTCGACTGGGGCTGGGTCAAGGAGCTCTGCGAGCACGGCCTGACGACCGCGCTGGCGACCGGTCGGTGGGCCGCGCTCGCGACCAGCAACTTCTGTGGCCCGCAGTTCGCCGGCATGTGGCGCGACGTGGGCTGGCACCAGCGTCTGACCGCGCAGATCCACGACTGCGCGACCAACCTCTCTGCGGACGAGAGTCCGGTCGTCCGGCAGCTTACGAAGGAGTGAGAGTCGTGTCATCGACCAGTCGGCAATCCCCGAGTACGGCCATGCGTCGCCCGACCCGGCGCAGCTTCCTGCGAACGGTGGGCGCGGGTGCATCTCTTGCCGCGGCGGCTCCGTTGCTCTCCGCGTGCGGCAGTGGCGGTTCAGGTGAAGCATCGCTGACCTACTGGACACACCAGTACGACCCGGCGATCGGCGTGAACAAGAGGTTGATCAAGGAGTTCCAGAAGAAGAACCCAGGCATCACCATCACGTACGACTACGTGCCGCACGCCAACTACGAGCAGAAGTTGTTCACCGCGCTCGCCGGCGGTACCGGACCTGACGTCTTCTGGGCCGGCGACTGGTTGGTCCCGCAGTTCATGGAGAACAACGTGATCGCGCCCGTCGATTACGCGGCGTTCGGGGTCAAGGACAAGGACGAGTTCCTCGCGCTGTTCGACGAAGGTGCGCTTGACCCGTTCGTCAAGGCGCCGACGTCTACAGCGGTGGTGTCTCCGAGTACGAGGTGCTGAGCCTCTTCTACCACCCACAGCACCTGGTCGGGGCGAACCTGCCGAAGACGCTGTCGAAGGACGATCCGGTGAGCTGGCACCAGCTCGCTGAGTACGCGGGTAAGACCGTCGAGAAGAAGGGCGGCAAGCGCACCCGTAACGGGCTGCAGTGGGAGTTGAACGTCAACATCTGGTCGGTCCTCGTCCTGGAGCCGCTGGTGCGTCAACTCGGCGGCGAGATCTACGACGAGAAGGCGGGCAAGCCGTTGTTCACCTCACCCGAAGTGGTGCAGGTGATGGAGTTCCTGCGGGACCTGCGCTTCGAACATCAGGCCATCGATCCCGCCTTCTACACACCGAACAACGTGGTGCAGTACTTCGCCGAGGACCGGCTCTCCATGAACGTCAGCGGGCCGTACCAGCCGTCGCTCATCGAGGACACCAACCCGGACGCCGAGTACCGGGCCGCCCCGCTGCCCGTGATGGAAGGCGGAGAACGGGTGACGACCGTGTACTCGTGGGCCTGGTTCGTGAACGCGAACGCCGACGACAAGAAGCAGCAGGCCGCGTGGAAGTTCGTGGACTTCCTCACCAAACAGGGCAAGCTCTGGTGGGACGAGGTGCGGTACCCGCAGGCACGCAAGCTCGAGGTAGCGGGCGGCAAGAGCATCAACGACTACCGCACGGGGACCTCCCCGACGTTCGCCGTATCGCTCGAGGACTACGAGTACGGCAGGTACCAGTTCAGGTCTACCGACTACTACAAGGTCGCGTCGGCGCTGCAACGTGCGCAATCGAGGGTGCTGCAGGGGCAGGACGTCAAGGCGACGCTGGCGAAGGCGCAGAAAGAGGCGGAGGCGTAGGAACGGGCATGGCTACCTCGGCCACCACCGACCGTCGCGCGTTGCCCGCTACGCCCAGACGATCGCGGCGGGCACCGGTACGGGAAGTCAAGTACGGCATCCTCTTCGCGCTGCTGGCCATCGTGTTCTTCGCGGTCTTCTACGTCTACCCGCTCGGCTGGGCCGGATGGATCAGCCTGCAGGACTGGAACCTGCTCGGCGCACCGCGGTTCGTGGGTGCGGCGAACTACCTGCGCCTACTGACCGACGCGGAGTTCCTGAACTCGTTGAAGGTCACGCTGTACTACACGATCGGCACGGTGGCACCGATCTGGGTGATCGCGCTGGGCCTCGCCCTGGTGATCAACCGCGCGTTCCGGTTCAGGCAGGCGTTCCTCGCCGCGTACTATCTGCCGGCGGTCGTGTCGTTGACGGTCTGGTCGCTCGTCTGGCTGCTCATGTTCAACCCGTCGTTCGGCCTGCTGACGGTGATCACGGAGCCACTGGGGCTGGGCACCGTGCGGTGGTTGTCCAGCGAGAACCTGGCCATGCCCTCGCTGATCCTGTTGAGCGTGATCAAGGGCATCCCCGTGTACATGCTCATCTACCTGATCGGCTTGCGGGCCATCCCTGAGGAGTACCACGAGGCCGCTCGGGTGGACGGAGCCAACGCGGTGCAGCGGTTCTGGTACGTCACCTTGCCGCTGCTGCGGCCGGTGATGCTCTACGTAGCCGTCATCTCGATCATCACGGCGTTCCAGGTGTTCACGCCCGCATACCTGCTGACCCACGGTGGTCCGGGTTCGGCTACCCGGGTGCTTCCGATCTTCGTCTATCAGCATGCCTTCGAGTACTTCGAGATGGGCTACGCGAGCGCCGCCTCGATCGTGCTGTTCCTGCTCCTCATGGTGCTGACCGTGGTGCAGTTCCGGCTACTGCGTGCGCGCACATGAAGGGGACGAACATGCGATTAGCTGTGGAAGCCGCGGTGCGTAGGACGGGCTTCTACGTACTGCTCACCGCAGGGCTACTGCTCATGCTCGCTCCTGTGCTGTGGATGGTGTCGGCGTCGTTCATGGGCAGGGACGACATCATGTCCAGCCCCGTCAACCTGTTGCCGCCGAGTTGGCGGCTGCGCAACTACGCCGAGATCTTCACTGCCTTCAACATCGGTCACTACATCATGAACAGCGGCATCGTGACGGGCACTGTCATCGCGCTCAACGTGGTGTTCTGCACCATGACCGGGTACAGCCTCGCGAAGTTCCGCTACCCGGGCCGCAACCTCGTCTTCGGTTTCATCCTCGGCACGTTCATGATCCCGTTCACAGTCATCGCCATCCCGTTGTACCTGCTGGTGCGCTCGCTCGACTGGATCGACAGCTACCAGGGCCTGATCGCACCGTTCGCGCTCACCGCGTTCGGTGTGTTCCTGATGCGCCAGTTCATCGCCAGCATCCCGGACGAGTACATCGAGGCAGCGCGTATCGACGGCGCCAGTGAGTTGCGGATCTTCCTGCGGATCATCACTCCGCTGTGCCGTCCCGCGATGGCGACGCTGGCCGTGCTCACGTTCGTCACCAACTGGGACGAGTTCCTCTGGCCGTTGATCGTCACCACGACGGACGCGCACAGGACGGTGACGATCGGGCTCGCGCACTTCCTCGAGCAGCACCAGAACCAGTGGCACCTGCTGATGGCGGGAGCCGTAGTGGCCGCGCTTCCCTCGGTCATCATCTTCCTGCTCGCGCAACGCAAGTTCCTGGAGAGTGCCGGCGGCATCTCCGGCATCAAGTAGACCTAGGCCAAGGAGGCCCGAGTGGCGGTGGTACCCGAGACGGAGCTGACGGTCGGCGGCCGCGATGGCCAGCCGTTGCTGTACCTCGACCCGGACACGGGGCTGCCGGTGGCCGTGGCCGGCCGGTCCGAACGCCGGCAACCGATCGCGGTTGCGGCGACGCTGCGCACCGGAGGCGACGAGGTCTACCTGCCACCACACGATCTCGGCTATCTGGACACCGTCGACCTCGACCGGTTCACGGTGGTCCCCGGCTCGCTGCGACGCCGCGTCGACGGCCCTGCGGACGTCTACACGATCACCGCGGAAGCCGACGGCTGGACGCTGCGGTGGGAGTACACGCTCCGCTCGCGCAGCCCGCGGCTGGCGATCGCCGTCGAGCTGACACCGGCAGCCGGGGCTGCGGCCGCGACCTTGCGCGACCTGCGGTTGACCTTCGACGTGCGGGTGCCCGATCTCGGGACATGGTGTGTGGAGGCACCGGGCAACGAGCTCCGCCCGGGGCTTTCCGCGGCGGCGCTCGAGGAGGAGGAACTGGCGATCTCCACCGCGGGCGGCGTACGCGGCTCGACCGGACTGGTCGTCCTGCACAGGGACGAGCACACGGTCGTGGTGTGGCCACTGTGTCGCACCGAGGTCGGGGACGTGCGGGTGCGCAGCCTCCCCGAGGCGCTGCGGGTGGACGTACGGACCGGACTGGCCGGGCACCTCGAGGAGACC
Organism: Streptosporangiales bacterium; assembly: GCA_009379825.1. Classification (NCBI taxonomy): domain Bacteria; kingdom Bacillati; phylum Actinomycetota; class Actinomycetes; order Streptosporangiales; species Streptosporangiales bacterium. Next base: position 91,701 of record WHTA01000006.1, on the reverse strand, counting down.
GAGGCGCTGCGCTACGAGGCGGTGCACCTGGACGTCCTCGACGCGAGTTGGCCGCAGGTACGTGACCAGGTCCCGTCGTGGTACCCCGGTCTCGGCATCGCCACTCCGGGCGACCGGCCTGACTGGATCGCTCCCGCCAGCATCTTCGAGGTGCAGATCGGCTACTCGGTCTTCGCCGGTGACTACCGCTACGGTCCATATCCGGACGCCCGGGCGCTGCTCGACGACCTGCCGCGGATCCACGAGCTCGGCTACGACGTGCTGCAGATCATGCCGCGGCAGCCGTACCCCAGCTACAACGTGCACGACTACGCCGACATCACCACCACGTACGGCGACGAGGCAGTGCTGCGCGAAGTCGTCGCGACCTGTCACCGGCACGGGATGAAGGTGATCCTCGACATCCTGCTGCACGGCGTCATCGACATGGAGGTGATGGCGCAGACGGCCGACCGGGTGCGGCGCGGACCGTACTTCGAGCGACTCGCGGAAGGCAGCACCCAGTTCTGGGGGAGCGGTGCGGCGGCCGTCGACGCGCGCGACATCGCCTGGTCGCGGCACATTCTCGACTTCGAGCAGTACTGGTCGGACGGCTCACCCGCGCGTCACCCACTTGCCGAGCGACATCCTGAGTGGTTCCTGCGCGACTCGGCCGGGGAGGTCATCGGCATCTACACGAAGGCGTTCGACGTCGCCAACGCGTCCTGGCAGGAGTACTTCTGCGCGGCGGCGGAGCAGCTGGTGCGCAGGCTCGACGTCGACGGCTTCCGCTTCGACGCGCCGACGTACACCGCGTTGCCGAACTGGTCGCCGACGACCAGGCGGCGGGCGAGCTACTCGCCGTTGGGTTGCCTGGAGCTGTTCGGGAAGCTGCGGCCACGGCTGCGGAAGCTCAACGACTCGATCATGCTCTACACCGAGCCGTCCGGTCTGCTGTTCCGGCAGACCATGGACATCACGTACAACTACGACGAGCAGTGGTTGATCCCCGCCGTGCTCGGGGCACGGACGGGAGTGCGGGCGTGCGGCGTCCGGGATGCCGCGGATCTGGCCGCGTGGTTCCGCGACCGCGACGCCGTGCTGCCCGAAGGCTCGGTGATCGCGCACCACATCGACTCGCACGACACGTTCTGGTGGCCGTTGCCCGGCGAGAAGTGGCGCCGTGAGCAGTACGGTCTCGACGCCACGAGGGCGTTGCTCGCGGTCTTCGCGCTGGGCGGCGGCGCGTACATGACGTTCGTGGGTGGCGAGGCAGGCATCGAGCCGGATGTACGCAGGGTGCACCGGCTGCGCCGCGAGCACCCGGAGATTCGCCGTGGTGTCACCGACTACGCGGCCGTCGAGGTCGACGACCGTGCCGTCTACGCGGTCGTCCGCCGTAGCGGGCGGCGGTGCAGCGTGGTGCTCGTCAACCTATCCGCGACACCGGTGGATACCGGCTGCTCGATCGACGCCGAGCGGCTCGGTCTCGGTGAGGGCCGGTGGTGCTGCGGGACGTCTGGGACGACGCCGGCGACTGATGGTTGCGGCGGTCGTCGGCGCGGTTGGTCGGTGCCGGGTGGCGCACGCCGATAGCGTTCGGCTCGTACCAGGTTCGTGTGCTCGACGTGGAAGGAGGCGGCGACTGATGGTTGCGGCCGACCCGTCGAACCCGCTCGGGCTCACCGACCGGGTGGTGCTGGTCTCCGGAGGCGCCGGAGCCATCGGGCGGGTGATCGTCGAGACGTTGCACCGCTTCGGCGCCACGGTCGTGGTGAACGACGTGCTGCCGACCACCGACGCCCGTGCGGTGTTGCCGGCGGGCGACCGGGTGGTGTACCTGTCTGCCGACACCGCGGACCAGCAGGCCGTCGACGGGCTGCTCGACGACTGCGTGCGCGAGCTCGGGCGGTTGCCGGACGCCGTCTGCTGTCACGCCGGCGTCGCCGCGTCGCACCCGGTGCACGAGTTCCCGCTCGACGAGTTCGACCAGTTGGTGCGGGTGAACCTGCGCGCGGCGTACGTCCTCGCCAGGGCGGCGGCGGCGCGCTGGGTGGCGGACGGCGTCGCGGGCCAGCTGGTCTTCACCACGTCCTGGGTGCAGGACGTGCCGTGGCCGGGCATCGCCCCGTACAGCGCGACGAAGGCGGCGCTGAAGTCGCTGACCCGGAGCTTCGCCCGCGAGCTCGCGCCGAACGGGATCAGGGCGAACGCGGTGGCGCCGGGCATCGTCGCGGCGGGAATGGCCAAGCGGCAGTGGCACACCGAGCCCGACTACCGGGCGCGTGCGCAGCGCGCGATCCCGGTGGGGTACCTGCAGCCGCCGCAGAGCGTCGCGGACACGTCCTGTACCTGCTCAGCCCGCTGGCCAGCTACCTGACCGGTCAGGTCCTCGTCGTCGACGGTGGTGCCAGCCTCTACCCGATGGACTGACCCGTCAGAGGATCGGTTCGGGGGCGTAGCTCGCGGCCTCGGGGTGGGACTTGGCGATCTCGTCCACGCGGGTGAGGACGGTGGACACCTGGGCGGCGGCCGCGCCGGTGAAGGTCAGCGGGTCGGCTAGCACCTGGTCGAGCTCGGCGCGGTCGAGCGGCAGCCGGTCGTCGGCGGCGAGCCGGTCGAGCAGGTCGTTGCCCTCCTGGCCCTGCTCCCGCATGGCGAGCGCGACGGCGACCGCGTGCTCCTTGATCGCCTCGTGTGCCTGCTCTCTGCCTACGCCCTTCTTCACCGCCGCCATCAGCACCTTCGTGGTGGCGAGGAACGGCAGGTAGCGGCGCAGCTCCCGGTCGATCACCGCCGGGTACGCGCCGAACTCGTCGAGCACCGTGAGGAACGTCTGGTACATGCCGTCCGCGGCGAAGAACGCGTCCGGCAGCGCCACCCGGCGCACAACGGAGCACGACACGTCGCCCTCCGCCCACTGGCCGCCGGCCAGCTCGGCGGTCATCGACTGGTAGCCGCGCAGCACCACCTGCAGCCCGCACACCCGCTCGCACGACCTGGCGTTCATCTTGTGCGGCATCGCCGACGAGCCCACCTGGCCGGGCTGGAAGCCCTCGGTGGCCAGCTCCTGGCCGGCCATCAGCCGGACGGTGGTGGCGAGGCTGGCCGGCGCGGCCCCTGCCTGTACAAGCGCCGAGAGCACGTCGTGGTCGAGCGACCGCGGGTACACCTGGCCGACGCTGGTCAGCACCTGCGCGAAGCCGAGGTGTCTGGCGACGGCCGCCTCCAGGTCGGCGAGCTTCGCCTCGTCGCCGCCGAGCAGGTCGAGCTGGTCCTGCGCGGTGCCCATCGGGCCCTTGAGGCCGCGCAGCGGGTACCGGCGCAGCAGCTCGTCGATCCGGTCGTACGCGACGAGCAGCTCCTGCGCGGCGTTGGCGAACCGCTTGCCCAACGTCGTCGCCTGCGCGGGGACGTTGTGGCTGCGGCCGACCATGACCAGCTCGGCGTGCTCACCCGCGAGCGCCGTCAGCCGTACGAGCGTCGCGACCACCCGGTCCCTGACGATGCCGAGCGCGTCGCGTACCTGCAGCTGCTCGACGTTCTCGGTCAGGTCGCGCGAGGTCATGCCCTTGTGCACGTGCTCGTGGCCGGCGAGCGCGCTGAACTCGTCGATGCGGGCCTTCACGTCGTGCCTGGTGTGACGTTCCCGCTCGACGATCGAGGCCAGGTCGACCTGCTCGGCCACCCGGTCGTACGCCTCGAGCACCCCGTCCGGCACTTCGACGCCGAGCTCGCGCTGCGCGCGGAGCACGGCCAGCCACAGCCGGCGTTCGAGCACGACCTTGTGCTCCGCCGACCACAGCCGCGTCATGGCGGCGGACGCGTAGCGGGTGGCGAGCACGTTCGGGAGCGGGGCACCGGTCATGCGCCCAGTCTCCCACCGGGACGCCGGTCAGCCCGCCTGGCGGCCGAAGAACGCGGCCAGCCGGTCGTACGCCGGTGCGTCCGCCGGCACCTGCACCTCAGGGCCGAACGCCTTGCCCTCGGCCTCCGTGCCGCGGAACGCCGGCTGCAGCGCGCCGCGGGCCCAGTCGAGCGCGTGCTCGGCGATCTCGGGATCCAGGTCGGCGCGCTGTCCGGTGGCGGTGACCAGGTCCCAGGTGTGCGCGGCGCACTCGGTCACCTGCTGGTCGATGACGAACCGCAGCGGCAGCTCGCCGATGCCCAGGTCCACCTTGCGGTCCAGGTCGCCCGCGGCCTGCCAGGCGGCGAGCAGCTCGTCGGCCCGTGCGCGGAACGCACCCGGCCAGTCGTCGCCGGGGTCGGCGGCCGATGCGGGCATGCCGGGGGACTCGCCCCGTGCCCGGGCGGCGAAGGTGCCAAGCACGTCCACCAGGTGGCCGACCAGCGCCCGCACGTCCCACGAACTGCACGGGGTCGGTAGGTGGGCCTGGTCGGGACGGATGCCCGCGATGACCCGCTCGGTCTGGTCGAGTGCGCGGTCAAGCAGGGCCAGCGGTTCGGTCGCCACGATCTCTCCTCAGCTGTCGAGCAGGTCACCGAGCTTGGTGACGGTGTTCCAGTTCCTCGTGGTCACGGTGACCCCGAGGTGCTTGGCGACGAAGTCGCCGACCGGAGGGGCGGCCACCAGCCCGTCCGGGCACCACTGGTAGATCACCCGGTCGCCGACGCGGACCCGCTCCGGGTCGAGCTCGACCGGGTCGTGGGCGGCGAGGACAGCCGGCTCCGGAGGTACGGAAAGGAAATGTGCCATCAGCCGCGAGCCGTTGGTGGCGATCTGGCCAAGCGGGTTGTCCGCGACCGTGGCGCGCATCTCGTCGGCCGTACGTACGAGGCACGGCACGTCCATGGCGAACTCCGCCGCGAGGGCGGCTTCGAGCTCCTTCTCCAGGTCCGCCGGTTCCATGTCGTCGCCGGTGAAGACGGCGTTGCCACTGTTCAGCACGGTCCACACGTCGCGGTAGCCGAGCCGGTCGAGCAGGGCGCGGAGGTCGGCCATGGGGACCTTACGCGTGCGGCCGAGGTTGATGCCCCGCAGCAGCGCCGCGTACCTCGCCATGACTACCTCCGCTCCCTCGGCGCCGCAGCTACTGCTGCGCCGCGAGCCACTCGTCGACGCGCCGCTGCGCCTCCCCGCGGGAGATGTCCTCGATGCGCGTCATGACCGCCCAGCGCCGGCCGTACGGGTCCAGGATGCTCCCGAACCGGTCGCCGGTCACGAAGTCTTGCACCGGTTCGCGCAGGGTTGCACCCGCGGCCACGGCACGGGCGACGGTGGCGTCGGCGTCCGCGCAGTAGAGCGCCAGCGACGCCGAGCCCTGGTCGTCGGTGCCGGGCGAGACCAGCCCGAAGGCAGGGTTCGGGTCGCCGAGCTGCAGCATCGAGTCGCCGATCCGCAGCTCCGCGTGCGCGACCTTGCCGTCGGGGGTGTCGTTGCGGCTGATCACCTCGGCGTCGAAAACCTGCTGGTAGAACTCGATCGCCTTCGCCGCGTTGGTGACGACGATGAACGGCGTGAGGCTGCGGTAACCGGCTGGCAGCGGGATGTCGTCGGATGTGGTCACGGGGGTTGCTTCTCCTGGTGTCGTCGTAGGGCGGGAGTACTGTCGATGAGGTCGATCCTCGTCGCGTTCGTTCCCTGCGTCTTGTAAGAACGCGACACCGCCGAGTAGAGGGAGCGTGACGGCGGTGCCGACCGGCCCGACCACGAGTACGAAGGGCATCCTGCAGCCCAAACAGGCCGCCGAGCACATCGACCTGCGGCGGTACCCGGCCGCGCCCGACGTCGGACGCTTCGTGGAGCGCTACTGGGCGGTGCACTGGAGCCTCGGGCCCGGCGAGAGCTACGCGGTGCGGCTGATCTCGCATCCTTGCGTGAACGTCACCTTCCTCGACGGTGTCGGCGCCCAGGTGCACGGGGTGGGCACGACCACGTCCACCCACCCGTTGTCAGGCTCCGGCTCGGTGTTCGGCGTGAAGTTCCGGCCCGGCGGGTTCCGGGCATTCGCGGACCGTCCGGTGGCAGCGCTCACCGACAGGTCGCTGCCGATGCGCGAGTTGTTCGGGCCGGCCGCGGACGGGCTCGCGGCGACCGTTGCGGAAATCGATACCGACGGCCGCCGGGTCGAGGTGGTCGAGGTGGTCGAGGAGTTCCTGCGCCGCCGGCTGCCCGCCGCCGCCGACGCGACGTACCTCCGGCTGACCGAGATGGCCGCGGTGATGTTGGAGGACCGGTCCATCACCCGGGTCGGTCACGTCGCCGACCGCTTCGGGATGTCCGTGCGCTCGTTACAGCGCGTATTTCATAAGTACGTCGGCGTTGGTCCGAAATGGATGATCAGGCGCTACCGACTGCACGACGGCGCCGAGCTGCTCGCGACCGACAAGAGTGCCGACGTCGCCAGTTTGGCGGTACAACTCGGGTGGTTCGACCAGGCGCATTTCACCCGCGATTTCCGTGCACATGTCGGCGCGTCCCCGGTGGAATATGCGATGGCCTGCGCCGCCGCCGAAGACCGGAAACCGCTGGCGCTTCTCGGTAGCTGAGTTGTTTGGACAGCCGACAAGTGTGTGTCAAGGAATGAAGTTGTGCCGCCGTAGTCGTACCGTCGCAGTGATTGGAGTTTCTGTATCGGGTACGGAAAGGGCTACTCTCGTCTCGGAGGATTTGAAAGCTGGTCGGTGTGCGCCCCAATCAAGACTTGTCGGTGACGGCCGCGAGCGGCGGCTCCGTCACGAACGCGCCCTGGACGCCGCCGGCGCTGTCGTACACCTCCAGGCAGCTGCACATCGCACACGAGCAGTTCGTCGCCACCGGCATGCTCGGCGCGCAGGTGCGTGCACTCGTCGCCGACTCGTGGCGGCGGTGTGCCGACGGTGGCGTCGACCCGGAGAGCGCCGCGCCGCTCGAGCTGGTCGGTGACGAGCTCGACGAGTACCGACAGGCCAGCCCGATGGCCGCGGTACTGCCCATCGTCAGGGAGCTGCTCGTCGACGATGCACACGACAACTCGTTCATCGTGGTCATCAGCGATGGAAACGGGCGCGTGCTGTGGGTCGAGGGCGATCACCGGCTGCGCGCCGGTGGTGAGCACGTCAACCTGGTCGAGGGCGCGAACTGGCGCGAGGACCTCGCAGGTACCAACGCGGCCGGCACGGCGTTGCTCCTCGACCAGCCGCTCCAGGTGGCGGGTGCCGAGCACTTCAAGCGCAAGGTCCAGCCCTGGAACTGCGCGGCCGCACCCGTGCACGACCCGTCGACCGGCCTGGTGCTCGGCACGGTGGACGTCACCGGCGCCGGCCCGGTCGCCCTGCCGAACGCGCTGACCATGGTGAAGGCCGTGGTCGCCGCGGCGGAAGGCGAGCTGCGGCTGCGCCAGTTGATCGGCGCGGGCCGGCACGCGGCCGGCCGCCTGAAGATGCCGCCACCGATCGTGCCGAGTGCACGGCTGGAGGTACTCGGTACTGACGCCGCCGTGCTCCACATGCCGGCCCGCACGACGCGGCTCAGCCAGCGGCACGGCGAGCTGCTGCTGCTGTTGGCCATGCACCCGGAGGGCCTGACGGCCGAGCAGTTGTCCGTACGGCTGCACGAGCACGACGTGCAGTCGGTGACGATCAGGGCGGAGATGTCGCGGTTGCGGCGCATCCTCGGCGGGGCGTTCCTCGCCTCCCGCCCGTACCGCATCCTGGAGCGGCTCGACACGGACATCGACGACCTGCGCCGCGCGCTCGATCGCGGTGCGTTCACCGAGGCGCTCGACCTGTACGCGGGACCGGTGCTCCCGCGGTCGGAGTCGCCGACGATCATCGAGGCGCGGGAGGAGATCCGGCGCCATCTCAGGGACACCCTGCTCGGCCACGCCTCGCCCGAGGTGCTGCTGCGCTACGCGGAGGACTCCGACGGGCGCGAGGACGTCGAGGTGTGGCAGGCCTGCCTCGACCGGTTGCCGGCCGATTCGCCGACGTACAGCAGAGTGCGCAGCCAGCTGCACTGGTTGCACCGTCAACTGTCTATCGCAACCTAGTTGCAACGTTGGCCCTCGTAATGTCGCCTGGACGGTGACCACCGACCACGTCACCGGCATGGGCGAGTACGCCGCCCATGTGGTTAGTACCGGAGGCGGTGGGGGTGCTACACCGCCTCCGGTCCACCACGCACGGAGGTTGTCGGCCGGTCACGGGGGAACCGGTCGACTGCCGGTCAGAACCGGCGCCACCACAGGTTGACGGCGTAGTCGACGCCCGTCCCCTGGTGCTCCGCGATGACCTCCGCGGCCACCTGCGGGTTGAACTCGATCCCGACCACCGCCTCGAAGTCCGCCCGGTCGGCGAACTGCCAACGCATGTCGACGGTGTGCCTGGTCCAGCCGCGGCGCGCCCAGAAGTCCTCCACCGCTCGCGGGTCGTACCGGGGGAACGTGCGCCTGAACCAGCCGCCGAACGTGCTCCGCGTGGCGTCGTTGTCGATGACGAACGCCACCCCGTCGCGCCGCATCACCCGGCTGAGCTCGGCCAGCCCGGGCTCGCAGCCGGGGCCGAAGAAGTACGCCCACCGCGCATGCGCGACGTCCACCGACCGGTCCGGCACCGGCAGCGCCTGCGCGACGCCGGCCCTTACCCGCACGTTCGGCAGCCCCGCACACCGGCGGCGGGCCGCGGCGACCAGCCCGTGGTGCGGCTCGACCCCGACGACGCGTGCGGCCGACGCCGCGAACCAGGGCAGGTGGTAGCCGGTGCCGCAGCCGACGTCGAGCACGTTCGCGCCGGCCCAGTCGCGGATCTCGCGTATCGCCTGCTCGATCGCGCCGTCCGGGTCGACGCCCTCGTTCTCCTTCTCGTAGGTACGCGGATGGCGCCAGATGTTCGGGCTCGGGCGGGCACCCGTGACGGCGTCGGACACGCAGCCGAGGATACGCTCAGTGCGAGGACCGTCCCCGCGCCGAATGCCCAGCCGAAGGAGAACGATGGCCCGCGTCGTGGTCGATGTCATGCTGAAGCCCGAGCTGCTCGATCCGCAGGGGCAGGCAATCGCGAAGGCGCTCGAACGGCTCGGGCACGCCGGTGTCACGTCGGTGCGGCAGGGCAAGCGGTTCGAGCTGGAGGTCGAGGGCGAGGCCGACGCCGCCGCGCTCGAACGGGTCCGCGGCATCGCCGACACGTTGCTCGCCAACCCGGTGATCGAGGACTTCACCGTCCGCGCCGAGCCGTGAGGTCCTCGCGGTACTCTGCGAGCGTCCGCACAATCCCGAGCCTGGAGTCTTCGGTGTCGTCACCTCGCGTTGGCGTGGTCACTTTCCCCGGGTCGCTCGACGATGGCGACGCCCGCCGGGCGGTACGGTTGGCCGGCGCAGAACCGGTCGCCCTCTGGCACGGCGACGACGACCTGCACGGGGTCGACGCGGTCGTGCTCCCCGGCGGCTTCTCGTACGGCGACTACCTCCGCTGCGGCGCGATCGCCAGGTTCGCGCCTGTGATGAACTCGCTGATCGCCGCGGCCGGCCGCGGGCTGCCGGTGCTTGGGATCTGCAACGGCTTCCAGGTGCTGTGTGAGGCGCACCTGCTGCCAGGTGCGCTCGTGGCCAACGACCACCAGCACTTCGTCTGCCGCGACCAGCGGCTGCGGATCGAGACCGCGCGCACGGCGTGGACCAGCGGCTACACGGACGGCCAGCAGGTCGTCATCCCGCTGAAGAACGGGGAAGGCGGCTACGTCGCCGACGACGCGACCCTGGACCGGCTGGAGGGTGAGGGCCGGGTCGTCGGCAGGTACCTCGAGGTGAACCCGAACGGCTCCGCCCGCGACATCGCGGGCGTCTGCAACGAGGCGGGCAACGTGGTCGGCCTGATGCCGCACCCGGAGCACGCGGTCGACGAGCTGACCGGCCCGACCACCGACGGCCTGCCGATCTTCGCCTCGGTGCTGACCCGACTGGTGGAGGTCTCCGCTTGATGACGGCGACGACGGACGCGCAACAGCTGGACACGGTCGAGCGGGCGGCGGCGACACCCGAGGTCGCGCTCCCGTTCTTCGCCTCGGTGCTGACCCGACTGGTGGAGGTCTCCGCTTGATGACGGCGCCGATAACGACGGTCGCGCGGCAGCTGGGCACGGTCGAGCGGGCGGCGGCGATAACACCCGAGGTCGCGCTCCCGTTCTACGCCTCGGTGCTGACCCGACTGGTGGAGGTCTCCGCTTCATGACGGCGCCGACGGACGCGCAACAGCTGGACACGGTCGAGCGGGCGGCGGCGACACCCGAGGTCGCGCTGCCGTATGGCGAGCTCGGCCTGACGGCGGACGAGTACCAGCGGATCGAGCAGATCCTCGGCCGGCGGCCCACCGCGAGCGAGCTGGCCATGTACTCGGTGATGTGGAGCGAGCACTGCTCGTACAAGTCGAGCAAGGTGCACCTGCGTACGTTCGGCGAGCGGGCGCCGGCGAGCGACGCGCTCATGGTCGGCATCGGCGAGAACGCCGGCGTCGTCGACATCGGCCAGGGATACGCGGTCACGTTCAAGGCGGAGTCGCACAACCACCCGTCGTTCGTGGAGCCGTACCAGGGCGCCGCCACCGGCGTCGGTGGGATCGTCCGCGACATCCTCGCCATGGGCGCCCGGCCGGTCGGGGTGATGGACGCGCTGCGGTTCGGCCCGGCCGAGGCACCGGACACCTCGCGCGTGTTGCCCGGCGTGGTCGCCGGCGTCGGCGGGTACGGCAACTGCCTCGGCCTGCCGAACATCGGCGGCGAGGTGTCTTTCGACCCGTGCTACCTCGGCAACCCGCTGGTGAACGCGCTGTGCGTCGGGGTGATGCGGCACGAGGACGTCACCCTCGCCAAGGCACCTGGCCCGGGCAACAAGGTGGTGCTGTTCGGCGCGAAGACCGGCGGCGACGGCATCGGCGGCGCGTCGGTGCTCGCGTCGGCGACGTTCGACGGCGAGGGCAAGCCGGCGAAGCGGCCGAGCGTGCAGATCGGTGACCCATTCACCGAGAAGCTGCTGATCGAGTGCTCGCTCGAGCTGTTCCGCGCCGGGCTGATCGTCGGCCTGCAGGACCTCGGCGCCGCCGGCCTGTCGTGCGCCACCAGCGAGCTCGCGTCCGCGGGCACCGGCGGCATGGACGTCGTACTCGACGACGTGCCGCTGCGCGACCCGTCGCTCACGCCGGAAGAGATCCTGATGAGCGAGTCGCAGGAGCGGATGATGGCGGTCGTCGAGCCGGCCAACGTCGACGCGTTCCTGGCCACCTGCGCCAAGTGGGAGGTTGAGGCGACCGTCGTCGGCACGGTCACCGACGGCGGCCGGCTGCGGATCAGCTGGCACGGGCAGACCATTGTGGACGTCGAGCCTGGCACCGTCGCGCACGAGGGGCCGGTGTACCAGCGGCCGTACGAGCGACCGTCCGCGCTCGACGTCAGCCGGGCGAACGACCCGGTGGTGCTGCCGCGGCCCGCCACCGGCGACGAGCTGCGGTCGACCCTGCAGCGGCTGGTCGGGTCGCCGGAGCTCGCGAGCAAGGACTGGGTGACCGACCAGTACGACAGGTACGTGCTCGGCAACACCGTGCTCGCCACGCCGGACGACGCCGGCGTGCTGCGGGTGGACGAGGAGTCCGGGCTCGGCGTCGCGCTCGCGCTCGACGGCAACGGCAGGTACTGCGCGCTCGACCCGTACGTCGGGGCGCAGCTGGTGCTCGCCGAGGCGTACCGGAACGTGGCGGTCAAGGGCGCCCGGCCGGTTGCGGTCACCGACTGCCTGAACTTCGGCTCCCCGGAGGAGCCCGGCGTGATGTGGCAGTTCGCCGAGACCGTCCGCGGCCTCGCCGACGGCTGCCTGGCGTTGGGCACGCCGGTGACCGGCGGCAACGTGAGCTTCTACAACCAGACGGGGGAGCAGCAGATCCACCCCACCCCGGTGGTCGGCGTGCTCGGCGTGCTCGACGACGTCACCGACCGGCTGCCCGTCGGCTTCCCCGAGGACGACCTGCTGCTCTACCTGGTGGGCACGACCAGGGAGGAGCTCGGCGGGTCGGTGTGGGCGCACGTCGAGCACGGCCACCTCGGTGGTCAGCCGCCGCTGGTCGACCTGGCGGTCGAGCGGGCGCTCGGCGAGCTGATGCAGCGGCTGACCGGCGGCGGCCTGGCGCAGGCGGCGCACGACCTGTCGCACGGCGGGCTGTCGCAGGCGCTGGTGGACAGCTGCCTGGCCGGCGGTCGCGGCGCAACCGTCGCGTTGCCGGCGGGCATCGACCCGTTCGTCGCCCTGTTCAGTGAGTCGAGCGGCCGGGTGCTCGTAGCGCTGCGCGGCGACGCCGAGCACGAGTTCATCCGGCACTGCCGTGAGCTGAGCCTCCCGTACGAGCACCTCGGCGCGGTAACCGGCGACGCGCTGCGCTTCCGCGAGCACGAGGCCGACCTGGACGGCACCCCGCTGTTCGAGGTCTCGCTGGCGCAGCTGCGCGAAGCGTCCACGGGCACGCTGCCCGGCCTGTTCGGCTAGACCAGGTCGGTCGGTCGGAAAGTCACCTCGACCGGCTGCTCGACCGCGACGACACCGACACCGGTCACCGTGGCCGCCGCGGTGTAGGTGCTGTCGTCGCCGAGCTCCAACACGGTGACCGAGGGCTCGTCCGGGTCGAGCATCCAGTACGAAGGCACGCCAGCGCGCTCGTACAGGTTGCGCTTGGTCACCAGGTCGTAGCCGCGGTTCGACGGTGACAACACCTCGACGGCGAGCAGCGGCGGCGGAACCGGACCGTCGCGGTTGTCGCGGGGAGCACGAGGATGTCCGGTTCCACCTGGCTACGCGGACCGGCGTCCACATCGAACGGGGCAACCACGACCTCGAGGTGTGCGGGCGCTGCGGCGCGTAGTGCGCTCGCGAGTTCGAGGAGACCGCGCTGGTGGATGCGGCGGGGCGCGGGGCTCAAGACGACGACTCCGTCGACCAGCTCGTGCCGGCGCCGGTCGTCGGGCAGCTCGTCGAGGTCCGCTACGTCGAAGCCTCCGGCGCGGCTGAGGTAGATCGTGCCTTCGACGATCTGCACGATCGCGTCGGGAGGGTACGCCTGCAACTCGCCAATGGTCACCGTGTCCTGGACGGTCATGACAGTCATGGTCGCTCCGTTCGCTGCTCATCTGTCAAGTCTGAGCGCGCGATGACCCCGTTCCCTCGCCGTCCACAGGGCAACCTGCGGCTAACTCGCGATGGAGACGGGTGCACCGATCGGCCCGTGTTGGGTGAGGCAGCGCAGCAGGCAGTCGGCGACGTCGGCGCGGGAGATGCGGTAGCTGCCGCGCACGTTCAGCGCGACCCGGCTGTGGTACGTGCCGGTGCGCGGGCCGTCGGTGAGCTGCGGTGGACGCACGATCGTCCAGTCCAGGCCGCTGTCGCGAACCACGTCCTCCATGGCGCGCATGTCGGCGAACGGGTGCTTGAGTACGGCGCCGAGGATCGGCTTGACCAGCAGCCGGACGAGCGGGCCGTCGCCGCCGTGGGCGAGGCCGCTGGCGCTGACCACCACCAGCCGGTGTACGCCGGTGTCGTGCATGGCCCGCACGATGCTGGTGGCGCCGTCCGTGCAGATGCTGCTCGGCGTGCGCATGCCGCGGCTGCCGAGCGCGGACACCACCGCGTCGCTGTCGGCGATCGCCGGGGCGATCGCGGCCGGCTGCATCACGTCCGCGGGCACGACGGTGAGGCCGGGACGGGCGGCGAGCTTGCTGGCGTCCCTGACCACGGCGGTGACCTCGCGCCCGGCGTTGGTGGCCTGCTCGACCAGCTGGCTGCCTACGCCACCGGTGGCCCCGAAGACGGCGGTCCGCATCGTCTGCTCCTACGTGAGTGAGTATTTACTAACCGCTCTCTGCTATGGTTAGTGAGTACTCACCGACTTGTCAAGCGGAGGTGCGCATGAGCACGCGCGACCGGATGCTGGACGCTGCCGCGGAGGTCATGCGCACCCGCGGGCTCGCCCGGTCGACCACCAAGGAGATCGCGCGCGCGGCCGGGTACTCCGAGGCCGCGCTCTACAAGCACTTCACCGACAAGACCGAGCTGTTCCTAGCGGTGCTCGAGGAGCGCGGCGGCGGTGACTTCAACCCGTTGCTGACCAGCCTGCCCGAGCTGGTGGGCACGCAGCCGGTGGCTGAGGTGCTGCAGACCGTCGCGCGTTCCGCGGTGGAGTTCTACGAGGAGACGTTCCCCATCGGCGCGTCGCTGTTCTCCGAACCGCGTCTGCTCGCCGCCCACCGCGAGGCGCTGCGGGCGCGCAACGCCGGACCGCAGCACGTCAGCGCAGCGGTGGCCGCGTACCTGGCGGACGAACGGGACCGCGGCCGGATCAGCAGCGACGTGGACCCGACCGCCGCGGCCGCGCTGCTCGTCGGGGCCTGCCTGCACTTCGCGTTCCTGCGCCACTTCACCGGCGAGGAGCAGGACGACAAGGCCAAGGACGAGTTCGCCGCCGGCATCACCACCACGCTGCTCGCCGGGCTGGCGGACAGGTAGCCAGGTCAGGGCACGATGAGGCCGGCCAGCAGGCGCTGACCGGCGGCGCGGTCGCCCTGCCACGCCAGGCTCGGGGCGGCACTGTCCAGCCGGTGCCAGAGCAGGAGCAGCAGGTCCGCGGCGGAGCCGCTGACCTCGGCGACCGGCTCGCCCGGGCCGTACGTCCACGACGTGCCGGCGTCGTCGGCGGTGAACCGCACCGCCACGTCGGGTTCGTCCGCCCGGCCGCGCTTGACCTGTCGCGGCGCCATGGTGTCGAACACCTCGCTGACGCCGTCGGCGGCCAGGGTCGGGTCGAGCTTGCCCGGTCGACCGACCGCGTGCTCGGCGTCCCAACGGTGCACCAGCGCCTCCAGGCAGCGACGGCGTTGCCAGAACGCGACGGTGTGCGGCGGGAAGAACGTCCAGGCCTCGGTCGACGGGTCGGTGTCCAACACCGTCAGCAGCACCGTGCACGTCTGGTCGAACCAGGTGGCGAGTGCCTTCGGGTCCCGCGGCGCCGCCGGGCCACGGTAGTCCTTACGACGTTCGGTGACTGCCGCCGCCGACCACAGGTGGCCGTTGCCGAGATGATCGGCCAGGTCGTAGAGCGTCCAGTCGCCGCAGTGCTCGACCGGTGTGTCCAGGTCGCCGTCCAGGCAGGCCGCGAAGGACGTCATCTCGTTGCGCAGGTGGGTCAGGTACGCCGCACTGTCCATGCCCCTGACGGTATCGCGGTGCGCGCGGTCAGAGACCCAGCGCGGCACGCAGCGCTACGTCGACCCGGTCGGCCAGGCGGACGGCAATCCGAGCGCTCGCCTCGGCGTGTCGGTGCCGTGGTTGACGGCGGCTCGTGATGGACTAGCTGACAGCGCCGGGCGCGAGGGAGGGGAAGGCCTTCGCCCCGGCGTTTTCCATGCCCACCGGCGCCCGCGCCCTATGCTGGCGACGTGCCGAGCAGACGCCAGGCTGACCCCGCCGCCGTCGACCGCGCCCTGGCCGCCGTCGACGCCGATACGGAACCGGCGCGCGCCGATCTCGCCGCCGCCGTCCGCCAGCTGGCGAACGCGCTGGCCAGGCAGGCCCCAGGCAAGGCGGTCGAGCTGCGGGTGCCGCCGTTCGCCGCCGTGCAGTGTGTCGAAGGGCTGCGCCACACACGGGGCACACCGCCGAACGTGGTGGAGACCGACCCGGTCACCTGGCTGTGCCTCGCGACCGGCAGGTTGACCTGGGCGGCAGCGACCGACGACGGCCGGGTGCGCGCGACCGGCAGCCGGGCCGATCTCTCCGCGTACCTGCCGGTGACCGGCCGGGGACCTGCGCATGTGCCGATGGCCGGTGGCAGCACGTAGACTCGTGGTGTGCCTATGCGTGACGGCAAGTTGACGCACGAAATCGATCCCCACGACCGTGGCCCGCAGGACGCCTGTGGCGTCCTCGGCGTCTGGGCGCCCGGCGAGGAGGTCGCCAAGCTCGCCTACTTCGGTACCTACGCCCTGCAGCACCGCGGCCAGGAGTCGGCCGGCATCGCCGTCGGCGACGGCCACCAGATCCTCGTGGTCAAGGACATGGGCCTGGTAGCGCAGGTCTTCGACGAGTCCACCCTGGCGTCGCTGACCGGCCACGTCGCGGTCGGCCACTGCCGCTACTCCACGACCGGGTCATCGGTGTGGGCGAACGCGCAGCCCACCTTCCGGCCGACGGGCGCGGGCGGCGTCGCGCTGGCACACAACGGCAACCTCACCAACACCGGTGAGCTCGCGCTGCGCGCGCGGCAGGCGCTCGCCGACGAGATCCTGTTTCCTGGCATCGGCGGCGAGTCCAGCACCGACACCGGCATCCTCACCGAGCTGCTCGCGAAGAGCGACGACACCACCGTCGAGCAGGCGGCACTCGAGCTGCTCCCCGACGTGCAGGGGGCGTTCTCGCTGGTCTTCATGGACGAGAACACGCTCTACGCGGCCCGCGACCCGTACGGCGTGCGGCCGCTTGCCCTCGGCCGGCTGGACAGCGGGGGCTGGGTGGTCGCCAGCGAGACCTGCGCCCTGGACATCCTCGGTGCCGCGTTCGTCCGCGAGGTGGAGCCAGGCGAGCTGGTCGCGGTGGACGAGCACGGGCTGCGGTCGTCGCAGTTCGCGCAGCAGAAGCCGAAGGGCTGCATCTTCGAGTACGTCTACCTGGCCAGGCCCGACTCGACCATCGCCGGCCGCGGC
This sequence comes from Streptosporangiales bacterium, assembly GCA_009379825.1. Lineage (NCBI taxonomy): Bacteria > Bacillati > Actinomycetota > Actinomycetes > Streptosporangiales > Streptosporangiales bacterium. The sequence continues at coordinate 75,057 of WHTA01000006.1, read as the reverse complement.
GTGCACGCCAGCCGGGTGGAGATCGGCCGGCGGCTGGCCAAGGAGGCGCTGGCCGACGCCGACCTGGTGATCCCCACCCCGGAGTCCGGCACCCCGGCGGCGATCGGGTACGCGCAGGAGAGCGGGATCCCGTACGGCCAGGGGCTGACCAAGAACTCGTACGTGGGGCGCACCTTCATCGAGCCGAGCCAGACGATCAGGCAGCTCGGCATCAGGCTCAAGCTGAACCCGCTGCGCGAGGTGATCGCCGGCAAGCGGCTGGTGGTCGTGGACGACTCGATCGTGCGCGGCAACACTCAGCGGGCCATCGTCCGGATGCTGCGGGAGGCCGGCGCCGCCGAGGTGCACGTGCGGATCGCCAGCCCGCCGGTGCGCTGGCCGTGCTACTACGGCATCGACTTCGCGTCCCGTACGGAGCTGATCGGCGCGGACCTGTCCGTCGACGAGATCGCTACCTCGCTCGGGGCCGACTCACTCGGCTACATCTCGCTCGAGGGTCTGGTCGAGGCCACCACGATCGACAGGTCCCGGCTGTGTACCGCCTGTTTCGACGGCGACTACCCGATCGCGCTGCCGGACGAGAACCTGCTCGGCAAGCATCTGCTGGAGGACGTCCCGCAGCCGCAGCCGCAGTCGACGAACGCATGAACGCGCCTGAGGAGGCACACCCGTGAGCTCGGGGAACGACAGCGGGACGTACGGGGCTGCCGGGGTCGACATCGAGGCCGGCGAGCGTGCGGTGGCCCTGATGTCCAAGCAGGTCAAGGCGGCCAGCCGGCCCGAGGTGCTCGGCGACTTCGGCGGGTTCGCCGGCCTGTTCCGGCTGGACGTGGGCAGGTACACGGCCCCGGTGCTCGCGACGTCCACCGACGGCGTCGGCACCAAGCTGGCGGTCGCGCAGGCGCTGGACAAGCACGACACCGTCGGCCAGGACCTGGTCGGCATGGTCGTCGACGACCTGGTGGTCTGCGGGGCCGAGCCGCTGTTCATGACCGACTACATCGCGTGCGGCCAGGTGGTGCCCGAGCGGATCTCCGCCATCGTCGGCGGCATCGCGGAGGGCTGCCGGCAGGCCGGCTGCGCACTGCTCGGCGGTGAGACGGCCGAGCACCCCGGGCTGATGCAGCCGCAGGAGTACGACCTCGCCGGCGCGGGCACCGGCATCGTCGAGGAAGAGGCGGTGCTCGGCCCGGAGCGGGTGCGCGAGGGCGACGTGGTGATCGCCATGGGCTCGTCCGGACTGCACTCCAACGGGTACGCGCTGGCGCGCCACGCGCTGCTGCGGATGGGCCGGATGAGCTACGACGCCGAGCCCGAGGAGCTCGGCCACTCGCTGGGGGAGGAGCTGCTCGAACCCACCCGCATCTACACGCAGGCGTGCCTGACCATCGCGGCGGAGACTGACGTGCACGCGTTTGCGCACGTCACTGGCGGTGGGCTGGCAGCGAACCTGTCGCGGGCGCTGCCGCAGGCACTCGACGCGCGGATCGACCGGGCGACCTGGACACCGCAGCCGGTCTTCCGGCTGATCGAGGCCAAGGGCCGGATCGAGTGGGACGAGATGGAGCGCACCTTCAACCTCGGCGTCGGCATGCTGGCCGTGCTCGGCCAGGACGACGTGGACCGGGCGCTCGCGATCCTCGTCGGGCGCAAGGTGCCGGCGTGGGTCGGCGGCGAGATCGTCGCGGGAAGCGGCGATGTACAGCTGTTGGGTGCGCACCCGAAATAGCGCGCCGGAAGGTCCCGGCAGGCCGCCGGGACCGCTGCCAGCTAGGTGTCAGCGCGCAGACGGATTCGGGTTGTCCGCGTAATCCGAATACCGCGCGACGAGATCGTCGTCGTCGCGTGCCGTGTCATCGGCACGTTGCCCTACGTCATCCGTACCGTCGATGGTCGGCGACGATGCCCCAAGCTCCTCGGCAAGCTGCGAAAGATCAGTGCCGCCAGTCTGGTACTTGAGCTTGCGGGCGACCTTCGTCTGCTTGGCCTTAGCCCGGCCGCGCCCCATTGGCTCGACCCCCTCAACGCGGAGTAACCAACCCCGATGGACTACACGAGTTGCGGACCCCGGCAACGGAGCCGGGTCCTGGTTGCTGGGTCCCACCGTATCGTGCCAGTGAGCCGGTCGGCGACGCCACGGTCGCCGAAGTGGCCATCAGTCACATCACGTGGATGCCCCGTAGCCGGCCGATCGACTCCATCCGCCGCTGCGCGATCCGGTCCGCGGCGACCGCGGGCGGCACGCCCTCCTCGGCGGCGACGGTAAAGATGCTGGCCACCGTCTCGTAGATGCCCTCGACCCGCTTCTTCGCCCGGTCGAAGCTGAAGCCGTCGATCTCGTCGGCGACCTGGACGAGCCCGCCGGCGTTGACCACGTAGTCGGGGGCGTAGAGGACGCCGCGGTCCTGCAGCTGCTTCTCCACCCCGCGGTGCGCCAGCTGGTTGTTGGCGGCGCCGCACACCACCGTCGCGCGCAGCGCGTGCGTGGTCGCGTCGTCCAGCGCGCCGCCGAGTGCACACGGTGCGTACACGTCCAGCGGGGTGCGTACGAGCGTGTCGGTGTCGGCTACGGCATGCACCTGCGGGTGGTCGCCGGTGACCCTGGCCACCCGGTCCTGGCGGACGTCGGTGACGGCCACCTCGGCGCCGTTCGCGACCAGGTGCTCGACCAGGTGATATCCGACCTTCCCGACACCGGCCACGCCGACCCGCCTGCCCCGCAGGCTCGGGCTGCCCCAGAGCCGCTCGGCGCAGGCCCGCATGCCCTGGTAGACGCCGTACGCGGTGAGGACGCTCGAGTCGCCGGCGCCGCCGTTCTCGGTGGAGCGGCCGGTGACGTAGCGCGACTCCCTGGCGACGACGTCCATGTCGGCCACGTACGTGCCCACGTCGCACGCGGTGAGGTACCGCCCGCCGAGCGACTGCACGAAGCGGCCGTAGGCGCGCAGCAGCGCCTCGCTCTTGTCGGTGTTCGGGTCGCCGAGGATGACGGCCTTGCCGCCGCCGAGGTCGAGCCCGGTGACCGCGGCCTTGTACGCCATCGCCTTGGCGAGGCTGAGCGCGTCGTCGAGCGCGGCCTGCTCGGTGCGGTACGGGTGGAACCTGGTGCCGCCGAGCGCGGGGCCGAGCGCGGTGCTGTAGATGGCGATGATGGCCTTCAGGCCGCTCGCCTCGTCCTGGCAGAAGACGACCTGTTCGTGGCCGGTGTGCCTGCCGAAGACGATCGGTTGGTCGGTGCCAGCTGCCGACTGGACCTGATAGGTCCCTTCGTGGTCGGACTGCGACATGGGTGGTGTCTCCTGTCCGTTCGCCCCCACGCATGGTGACGCGGGTACTGCATCCAGCTTATTCGCCCGGCGCCTGCCGGCTGTAGTCGTCGGTGTGGACGGCGCGTTCCCGGTACGGGGATGCCGGTAGATTGCCCGGCCATGGACGAGGCAGGGACGCCGCGGTGACGTACCTCGTCCCGGCGGTGGCCGGCCTGCTCGGCCTGCTCGTCGGGCTGGTGGTGGCGGCCGTGCTCGCCGGGCGGCCGGCGCACCGGCCGCGGGTGCAGCGACCCCGCGACGTGCTGCTGCCGGTGTTGTCGGCGGCGGCGTGCGCGGCGCTCGCGGTGCGCTTCGGTCTGGCCCCCGAGCTGCCCGCGTACCTCTACCTCGCGCTCGTCGCCGTGCCGCTGGCCGCCGTCGACGTGCAGCAACACCGGCTGCCCGACCTGCTGACGCTGCCGTCGTACCCGATCGGGGTGGGACTGCTCGCGCTGGCGGCGCCGTTCATCGAGGGCGGCGGCAGGCGGCTGCTCGGCGTGCTGCTCGGCATGCTCGGCCTCGGCCTGTGCTACGGCCTGTTGCACCTGGTCAACCGCGACGGCATGGGGCTCGGCGACGTGAAGCTCGCCGGGGTGCTCGGCGCGTACCTGGGCTGGCTGGGGCCGGACACCTGGGTCGTCGGCGCGTTCCTCGGCGTGCTGTTCGGCGGCCTGTTCGCGCTGGCGCTGCTGGTGCTGCGGGTGGCCGACCGGCGCAGCCGGATCCCGTTCGGGCCGTTCATGCTCGCCGGCGCGTTGGTAGCAGTGCTGGTCAGCGGGTACGAGCTGCTCGGCTAGCCGGGCAGCGCGGTCGGCTGGCGTAGGAATCGGTCACCTAATCGTGCGACGATGCGGGTATGTCGCCGTACTCGGCCTACCTGCGTGTGTACGAGCCGCTCGTCGCGTTCCGCGAGCCGGCCCGCGCGGCCTGGGCGCTCTACTCCGACCCCGAGGTGGACACGCCTGACCCGCGCGAGCTGCTGGCCGTCGAGGAGGCGGCGGCGCGGCGCCGGTTGGCGGCCACCCCGCCTGTGCTGGTGCCCGACAGGGAGAGCGACCACGCGCTCGTGCATCGGATCGACCAGACGACGTACATCTGCCCGTTGCAGACGCGCAGCCGGTCGATCGCCGCCTACGCGACGCTGGAGGAGCTGCTGCCCAGGGAGGTCTTCGAGGCTGCGGCGCCGGCGGAGTCGCGGGCACTGGCGGAGACGCGCGCCAGCGAGTCGGGTGGCGCCCAGACCTACATCAAGCAGGCACGATGGCACGTGCCGGTCGCGTGGTTCATCCTGTTCAGGCAGACCGAGCGCCGGCTCGTCCTGGTTCCGGACGACGTGACCCACGCCGGCGGCGCGGGTACCGAGGTGGCCGGCGGCGAGGACGGCGGGACCGAGCCGGTCACCGTGCCCGCCGAGGGTGCGGATCGCACCATGAGCTACCTCACCCGGATGGTCGAGGCCAGGAAGCGGCTGGCCCGCAGCCTGGCGGTCCTGCGCAAGACCGTCGACGGGACCGTCGTGGACGAGGTCGAGGCACTGGGCCGCTGGTTGGAGGAGTTCCACCCACACGCGCTGGTGGAGCTCGACTACGGTGGGTTGGTCAGTCTGGTCGATGACGCGTTCTTGTTGACTGACCGTTCGGTAGTGGATGTTGCGGAGGGTCTAGCCGCGCTAGCGGACGGTGACGGGGAGCAAGCAGCGCGCCACTATCAGGCGGTTATGACCCGGTGGTCCGCGGTGGAACGACGGGAATGCGCCAACTAACGCCTTCACGCGATGCGTTCCCTTTGCGACCTGCTGTCATGATGTGCACAAGCGTGAGACACTACGCTGCGGAGCATTCGGAGCATGAAGTGCGTCATATGTGCACTTACCCGACATGCTCCACAGGGTGCGACGGGGGGTCGTAGACCGGTAACAGGAGAAGGTCCATATGGGCACTCGCAAGAGCGACGCGGAGGCGTTGCTGACACCAGCCGAGGTGGCGGCGATGTTTCGTGTCGATCCGAAGACCGTCACCCGTTGGGCGAAGGCAGGGAAGCTGTCCTCGATCCGCACGCTGGGCGGTCATCGACGGTATCTGGAATCCGAGGTGAGGGCGCTGCTCGAGGGTGTTCCCCATGCGGTAGAAGACGAGCCGGCGAGCTGACGCGCCAGGGCGTGTCTCCCAATGGCGTTCGAGGCGTACCCGGACCGCCATTGGGAGACACACCCTCCCGGCTGAGCCGAGCCGATCGAGCTGTCCACCATGCCTGGTACTGACCTTCGTCGCGACTTCCCCGTCCCCGGTACCTGCCGGTGAGCGGCGGTGCGGGCGGGCCGACGGTGGTCCGCGTCCCGCCGCAGCGGCTGGCGCGCTGGCTCGACAACTTCGCGGACCGGCACGGTACTTCGACCTGCGCCGCCTCCGGCGACGAGGTGGTGGTCACGGCGGCCGACGGTGCCGTCGCGACGTGCGCCGTGCCGTTCCCGCCGCTGCGGGTGCGTGCCGACCTGCCCGACGGCGGTCTGGTCGAGCACGCCAACCGCGAGCGTCGGGTCGGGGTGCTGCTCGTGCGGCGCGGTGGCCACGCGGTCGGCGTCTTCGCCGGGGACGAGCTGCAGGCCGTAAAGGTCGGCAAGCGCCACGTGCAGGGCAAGTCGAAGGCCGGTGGCTGGTCGCAGCAACGGTTCGCGCGGCGGCGTGAGCAGCAGGCCAGGGTCGCCTTCGCCGCCGCGGCGGACGCCGCGCACCTGGTGCTCGGTCCGGCGCTCGGCGACCTGGACGCAGTGGTCTGTGGCGGTGACCGGTTCGCCGTCGACGCCGTGCTCGCCGACCCGCGGTTGGCCAGCGTCGCGGAGATCGCCGACCGAAGGCTCTACGCCGTGCCCGACCCGCGGCGCAAGGTGCTCGAGCAGATGCCGGCGAAGTTCCGTGCCGTACGGATCACCGTGGCAGAACCCGGCGAATAGCACGCTCCTCGCTCTGTCAACGTGCGTTGACACGGCAGCCTTTGTCAACGTAGATTGACAGTTATGACGAAAGCCACTGAACTCGCCAGAGCGGCGAGCGACCGCGATCCCCACGTCGGCCTGCGTGCGGTGGCCGCGTTGCGGCGGCTGCTCGAGCGGCTCGAGGTGGTGCAGGTCGACAACGCCCGGCGGCAGGGGTGGTCCTGGCAGGAGATCGCGGACCAGCTCGGGGTGAGTCGGCAAGCGGTGCATCGCAAGCATGGAGGGCGTTAGGCCGATGTTCGAACGCTTCACCAAGGACGCCCGCAGGGCTGTCGAGACGGCTCAGCAGTACGCCGCCGAGGTGCACGCCGTCGAGGTGCGCGAGGAGCACCTGGCGCTCGGTGTGGTCACCGCGACCGACAGTCCGGCGGTCTCGGCACTGGAGCTGGCCGGCGCCACGGCGGAGGTGCGTGCCCGGCTGCAGGCCGAGTTGATCGCGCTCTGCAGACGCGCAGGCGTCACCGACGCCGACGCGGACGCGTTGCGTGAGCTCGGCATCGACGTGGACGAGGTGCTCGACCGGTTGGAGGAGCTGGCCCAGGTCCCCGCCGGGTGGCCGGCCACCCGGCTGCGGGACCGGCTCTTCCGGCGGCGGGTGAGCGACGGCACCGTGCTACCGGCCGTGCCGTGGTCGGACAACGCGAAGGGCGTGCTCGAACGGGCACTGCGGGAGGCGGTCGACCGCCGCGACGCGCACATCGACGACGGGCACGTGCTCGTCGCCCTGCTGAACGGCGACGGGGTCGTCGCGGAGACCATGGCCCGCCACGACATCACGTACACGGTCGTCCGCCGCGCGCTGGCGCAGCGGAACTGACGGTCACACCGACCGGGGGTCGGTGGCCACCAGGCACACGTCGATGGCGGTGCCGTCGGGGGTCTCTCGGAACACCTCGCCAAGCCGCTCCACACGCAGCCCGGCGGCCGCGGCCTGCAGCTTCTCCTCGTCGTAGAGCAACTGCGGGTTCTGCGGCCCGCCGACGCCTTCGGTGAGGTTGCGCAGTGCGTGCCCGACGACGACCAGCCGGCCGCCGGGCGCCAGCCACTCGCGCAGCCGGCCGAACACGTCCTCTGGGACGTGCAGGTACGCGACGAGGATCAGGTCGTAGCTGGTGTCCGCGGGCGGTGCCCAGGTGGTGACGTCGGCCACCACCCAGTCGACAGGTACGTCGCTGTCGGCCGCGCCCGCGCGGCCACGTGCGATGCCGACAGCGGAGAAGTCCACCGCGGTGACGTCCCAGCCGCGTCCGGCGAGCCATACCGCGTGCCTGCCCTCGCCGGCGGCGACGTCGAGGGCGCGTCCGGCAGGCAGGTCGCCGACGAGCGTGGCCACGGTGGCGTTGGGGGTGGCGGACCAGAGCCGGTCCGTGTTCGCGTAGCGATCGTCCCACACGGCCGCGTCGTGCCCCGGTCGTGAAGGCGTGCTCATGCCGGCTGTTCCGCGAGTCGACGCTGCAGTTCGGCGACCATCTCGGGGTCGGCGGCGTAGCCGTGTTCTGCGGCCGGGTAGCGCCGGTTGCGTACGTCGTCGGCGTACTCGGTCACCCCGGCGTCCATGGCGTCCTGCAGGTCCGCGTAGCGCTTCACGAACTTGGCGCCGACACCGTCGCGGATACCCAGCAGGTCGTGGAACACCAGCACCTGACCGTCGGCCGACGGGCCGGCGCCGATGCCGATGACGGGGATGGTCAACGTCGTGACGATCGCCTCGGTCACCGGCGACGGCACCGCCTCGAAGACGATCGAGAAGCACCCGGCGTCCTGGAGTGCCTTGGCGCCTCTGGCGATCTCCAGCGCCGCGTCGGCCGACCGGCCCTGCGCGCGCCAGCCGCCGAGCGCGGTGGCGGTCTGCGGGGTGAGGCCGACGTGCCCCATCACCGGGATGCCGGCGTCCACGATCGCCTTCGCCCTCGCCACCGACATGGCGCCGCCGCCCTCGAGCTTCACCACGTCGCAGCCGGCCTCCCTTACGTACCTGATCGCCGTCGCGACGGCCTGCTCGTCGCTGACCTCGTACGAGCCGAACGGCAGGTCGCCGACGAGCAGCGGGGTGCGCAGCCCACGACGTACGGCCTTGGCGAGCATGACCATCTCGGCCATGGTGATCTGGGTGGTCGTGCCGTCGTAGCCGAGCACCGTGGTGGCGGCCGAGTCGCCGACGAGGACGATGTCCACGGCCGCGCGTTCCGCGGCTCGTGCGGACGGGTAGTCGTACGCGGTGACCATGACGATCGGCTCGCCGCGCTGTTTCCGCGCCAGCAGTGACGGCACCGTCACCGGCTTGCGCTGGTCGGACTCCGCCGCCTTCGGTGCACTGCTCATGCTGCCCATCCGTTCGCTCGAACGACCGTGTTGTCGATCAGTCTGGTGTCGCCGATCCAGGCGGCCACGACCACCAGGGTGGGGCCATCGACGACGGTGACCGGGGCGAGCGTGGTCGGCTCGACCAGTTCGAAGTATTCCGGCTGTACGGCCAGCTCCGCCATGGCGGTGACCGCCGCCGTACGGATGGTCGCTGCGTCCCCGTCGCCGGCGCGCACGGTGTGCTCCGCGGTGTCCAGGCCACGACGCAGCGCCAGGGCCCGCTTACGGTCGACGTCGTCCAGCCGCACGTTCCTGCTCGACAGCGCGAGCCCGTCGGCCTCCCGTACTGTCGGGCAGACCTCGATCCGCACCGGCAGGTCGAGGTCGTGCACCAGCTGCCGTACGACCACGCACTGCTGAGCGTCCTTCTGGCCGAAGTACGCGACGTCGGGCAGGCTCATGCAGAGCAGCTTGGTCACCACGGTGGTCACGCCGTGGAAGTGTCCCGCGCCGCGCTGCGCGCCTTCAAGCGTCTCGGTGAGTGGACCCGTGACCTGCACGCTTGTGCTGAAGCCCACGGGGTACACCTCGTCCACCGGCGGCGCGAACAGCACGTCGACGCCGGCCTGCTCCGCCAGCCGCTGGTCCCTGGCCTCGTCCCTGGGATAGCTGTCCAGGTCGGTGGCCTGGTTGAACTGGGCGGGGTTCACGAACAGCGTCATCACCACCACGTCGCACTCGGCCCGTGCCAGGTGCAACAGCGACAGGTGGCCGTCGTGCAGGAACCCCATCGTCGGCACCAGGCCGATGGCCGCCTCGGCGGGGCGGGCAGGGCGCAGCTCCTCGCGGAGCGCGGCCACCGTACGAACGATCTTCATGCCGCCACCTCCTCGGTGCGGCCGGTCAGCCGCCGGGTCTGCTCGACGAGCGCGTCGAAGAGCGGCAGCAGCTCAGGTGCTCGGTCGCCGACGGCCTGCCGTTGCGCGGCGACCGTCTCCTCGTCGCCGCGGACCACCGGGCCGGTCAGCGCCGCCCGCGAGCCGTGCGTGGCGCAGTTGTCCAGCGCGGCACGGGCGAGTGGGGCGAGGAACTCGCTGGGCACTCCGGTGCCCGCCAGTAGCCGCGCGGCGCAGGCCTGCACGGTGATCGCGAAGTTCGCGGCGAACGACGCGGCCGCGTGGTACGCGCCGCGATCCGCGTCCGCGACGGTGACCGCGGGCATGCCGAGCGCGTCCGCGAGGGTACGGGCGGTCGTCAGCGCGTGGGGCGTCGTGCCTGCGACGGTGCACGCCGCCCCGGCCAGCTCGTCGCCGCCGTCCCCGCGCACGGTCATCAGCGGGTGCAGGACGAAGCCCTCGTGCGGGTCGAGGACGGTGGGGCTCGTCGCGCCGGAACAGTGCCCGACGAGCGGGCCGGGCTCCACGGCTGCCGCGGCTGGGGGTATCTCCCTGTCGGGTACGCACAACAGCACGACGTCGTACGTAGCTCCGGTGAACCCACGGCCGAACGGACCGGCCACGTCGATGCTCTCGGTGTGGTTAAGTGCCTGGGTGAGGGCCGTGCCGAGACGGCCGGCGCCTACGACGGCAACGCGCAGGCGTGCGTCATCGCTCTTCATCTGGATCCAGCTCCTGTACGGATGCCGGTCCGCGGTGTTGTGGTGCGGACTGGTGGTTCGTCTCCCGTCCGGCCCTCTCGGTGCCGGCGGGACTAGCCCGACCACCGTACAACGCCGCGCGGTGCAGCGAACAGCGTCAGCTGTCCAGGACACCGCCGATGGTGCGGGTGAACAGCTGCCAGTCGGTGCGCTGTTTCGCCAGTGCACGACTGCCCGCCGCGGTGAGCCGGTACGTGCGGCGGCGCCGGCCGTCGACGACCTGCCACGAACCGCGGATGTGACCGGCGTCCTCGAGCCGGCGCAGCGCCGGGTAGACGCTGCCGGTGTTGAGCTCCAACTCCCCGCCGGTGCCGTTCTTGATGGCCATGATCACCGCGTAACCGTGCAACGGCCCGCTCTCCAGGACGGCAAGGATCATCGGCTCGAGATGCCCGCGGACGGCGTTGGGATCCATGCCACCCATCTTACGGTCCCTGTCGACATATGTCACCAGTCGTCATGTAGGCTGTCTACCGGTGGGGCAGAGAATGCGAGGAGGCTGGATGTCTCAGGCTGTTGGTCAGCCGAACCGCACCCTGCCTGTGAAGCCCTTGGCACGTACCAGAGTGACCTGGGTGATCCTGCTGATCACGGCGTCGCTGCATGCTGCGGTGGCGGTGACACAACCGATCCTGGCGGGTGCGTGCCTCAACGGCGAACTTGCTGCGATGCAGGTGCACGGCCCGCTCGGCAGTGGCCTGGTCACGGTCACCATGTTCCTGCTGGCGCCTGCCGCCGTGCTGTTCATCTTTCCCGGCAAGGGCTCCTTCTGGCCGGCGATCATCACCGTGTTGCTCTTCTTCGGTGAAGGGCTCCAGATCGGGATGGGGTACACGCGGCAGTTCGGCATCCACATCCCGCTTGGCGTCGCGATCGTCGGTACGTCGGTCGCGTTGGTCTGGTACCTGGTGGCGTGGCGCTACCGGCTGGCCAAGAAACTGCGGGGGCAGCCGTGAGGCGGCTGTCGCGCCGCGGCTTCCTCGGAGTTGCCGGTGGTGTGGGCGCAGCGCTGGCGCTGCCCGGTTGCGCGTCGCTGCTCGGCGAGGTGCAGACGGGGCAGCTGTTGCGCAGCACCGCGAAGCTGCCGCGGCCGTTCACCGTGCCGTTGCCGATACCGCGGGTCGCGAAGCCGTCCAGACGCACGGCGGACGCTGACTTCCACGACGTGACGTCGCGGGTCGCCGACGTTGAGATCCTGCCCGGTACGCGTACGGAGATCTTCGGTTACGACGGCACCTTCCCCGGCCCGACGATCGTCTCGCGGCGCGGCCGCAAGACCGTGGTGCGGCACGTCAACGAGCTGCCGGTGCCGATGGTGGTGCACCTGCACGGCGGCCACACGCCGCCGGAGAGCGACGGTTACCCCGTCGACCTGGTGCTGCCGCGCGGCTACTCCGGTGAGCATCGGCACGCGAACGTCGGCCACGTCACGCGCAGGGAGCGCCAGTACGCGTACCCGATGGAGCAGCGTGCGGCGACGCTCTGGTACCACGACCACCGGATGGACTTCACCGGTCCGCAGGTGTACCGCGGCCTGGCCGGCTTCCACCTCGTGCACGACGACGAGGAGGACCGGCTGCCGTTGCCGAAGGGCGACAAGGACATCCCGTTGATGATCTGCGACCGCGCCTTCGACGAGGACGGGACGTTCACGTACCCGTCCCGCGACCCGGCACTGGAGAGCAAGCCTGGGGTCGAGCACGCGTACATGGCCGGCGTGCTCGGCGACGTCGTGTTGGTCAACGGGGCGCCGTGGCCTGAGCTCGAGGTCAGCGCGACCCGGTACCGGCTCCGGCTGCTGAACGCGTCCAACGCGCGCCGTTACCGGCTCGGTCTGGACCCGAAGCCGGGCAAGGGCGCGCCGTTCGTCCAGATCGGGTCGGACGGCGGGCTGCTCGCCGAGCCGGTGCGGCAGGAGGAGATCCAGATCGCGCCGGCGGAGCGGTTCGACGTGGTGATCGACTTCTCCGCGTTCCCCGTCGGCAGCACGGTGACCATGACCAACGCGCTCGCCGACGCCAAGGGGACGGAGCAGGTGATGCGGTTCCGGGTGACCCGCAAGGAGGCGGACGACAGCCGCATCCCCGCCACCCTCAGCAAGCTCGAGCTGCCCCGGCCGGACCAGGTGCGGGTGGAGCGGGAGTTCCGGTTCGGCCGCGACGATCTCAGCCACCACCAGACCTGGACGATCAACGGGAAGATGTTCGACCCGGAGCGGATGGACGCAAAGCCGAAGCTCGGCCAGGTTGAGCGGTGGCGGTTCGTCACCGACCTGCACCACCCAGTGCACCTGCACCTGGACAGCTTCCGCGTCCTGCGCGGCGGCCCGTACGTCCACGGCTGGAAGGACACCGTGGACGTCCGTCCAGGCGAGGTCGTCGACGCCCTGGTGCGGTTCACCGACTACGCCGGACCGTACGTGTTCCACTGCCACAACCTGGAGCACGAGGACATGATGATGATGGCCGCCTTCGAGACCGTGACCTGACCGGGTAACCCGAGCACCCTCCGTGTGGCGGGTGGTGCTTGTGTGACAAAAGTCGTTACGGTGAGGAACATGGCGACCCGTACGTCCAGCAGATCCCGCTCGTCGGCGAAACAGTCGGGCGGGAAAGGACGCACCCGTTCGTCGACCACCCGGCGGTCCAGCAGCAGTTCGGCGGCCAAGAAGAACGGCAGGTCGAACGCCGCGACCAAGTCGCCGGACCCGATCCTCATGGTCATCGGCCTGGTCTGGAAGGGGCTGGCCGGGGTCTGGCTGCTGGTCAGCGGCGGTCTCGGCCGGCTGGTGCGGATGGCCGGCAAGAGCGCGCGCGACCTGGAGCCCGACCAGCGCAGGGACGGCCTCGGCCTGCTCTTCCTCGCGCTCGCGGTGGTCGTCGCCGTGGCCGTGTGGTGGCAGCTGCCGGGGCCGGTCGGCGAGGGCATCGTCGCCGCGGTGGCAGGTGCCGCCGGGCGGATGGCGGTGGTCGTGCCGATCCTGCTGCTGCTCGCCGCATGGCGGCTGATGCGCAACCCGGAGAACAACGCCGCCACCGGGCCGGTGGTCATCGGGTGGAGCGCTCTGCTCGTCGCCGTGCTCGGCATCGTGCACATCGCCACCGGCCTGCCCAGCCCGAGCGACGGCGCGGCCGCGCTGCGCGGCGCGGGCGGCCTGATCGGCTTCCTGGCGGCGTTGCCACTGGTCTCCGTGCTGTCGACGTACCTCGCGGTGCCGTTGCTCGGCCTGCTCGGCGTGTTCGGGCTGCTGGTGATCACCGGGACGTCGCTGCGGGAGATCCCGGAGAAGTTCCGCTACATCAGGGACCAGGTCAGGCTCGGCAAGGACGGCGCGGCAGGCGACGATGACGGCGCCGACGGCGCGGACCGGTCGCTGGACGCCCCGGTGGAGTCGCTGCGGCGCAAGTCCTCGCGCAAGCGGGTCAGCGACGACGTCGCCGGCGGCCGCGCCGGCGACGAGCCGTACGAGTCGCCGGTCGTCGAGCCGAAGCCGAAGCCGGTGCCCGCCGCCGAGGTGAAGAGCGCGCAGCCGCCGGAACCTGCGCCCGTGCCGTCCACCGCGGAACAGCTGGTGCTCAAGGGCGACTACGCGCTCCCGCCGAGCAACCTGCTGGCGGCCGGCAGCAAGCCGAAGGCACGTACCAAGGCGAACAACGTCGTGGTCGAGGCGCTGACCGAGGTGTTCGAACAGTTCAACGTGGACGCCCAGGTCACCGGCTTCACCCGCGGTCCGACGGTCACCAGGTACGAGGTCGAGCTCGGCCCGGCGGTGAAGGTGGAGCGCGTCACCGCGCTGTCGAGGAACATCTCGCTGGCCGTGAAGAGCGCCGACGTCCGGATCCTGTCGCCGATCCCTGGCAAGTCCGCGATCGGCATCGAGATCCCCAACACCGACAAGGAGAACGTCAGCCTCGGCGACGTGCTCAGGTCGAACACGTCGACCAGCGACCACCATCCGCTGCTCGTCGGACTCGGCAAGGACGTCGAGGGTGGCTACGTGGTGGCCAACCTGGCGAAGATGCCGCACGTGCTCATCGCCGGTGCCACCGGTGCGGGCAAGTCGGGCTGCATCAACGCGCTGATCACGTCCATCCTCATGCGGGCCACGCCGGACGAGGTGCGGATGGTGCTGGTCGACCCGAAGCGGGTCGAGCTCACCTCGTACAACGGGGTGCCGCACCTGATCACGCCGATCATCACCAACCCGAAGAAGGCCGCCGAGGCGCTGCAGTGGGTCGTGAAGGAGATGGACCTCCGCTACGACGACCTGGCGGCGAGCGGGTTCAGGCACGTCGACGACTACAACAAGGCGGTGCGTTCCGGAAAGCTCAAGCCGGAGCCTGGCAGCGACAAGGAGTACCGCCCGTACCCGTACCTGATGGTGGTCGTGGACGAGCTCGCCGACCTGATGATGGTCGCGCCGCGCGACGTCGAGGACGCGATCGTCCGGATCACGCAGCTGGCCCGCGCCGCCGGCATCCACCTGGTGCTCGCCACCCAGCGGCCAAGCGTGGACGTGGTGACCGGCCTGATCAAGGCGAACGTGCCGTCGCGGCTGGCGTTCGCCACCTCGTCGCTTGCGGACAGCCGGGTGGTGCTCGACCAGCCGGGTGCGGAGAAGCTGATCGGCCAGGGCGACGGGCTGTTCCTGCCGATGGGCGCGAACAAGACGATGCGCATCCAGGGTGCCTGGGTGCCGGAGTCGGAGATCCGCGCCGTCGTCAAGCACACGAAGGACCAGGCCGACCCGCACTACCGCGAGGACGTCACGGCCGTCCAGACGAAGAAGCGCGAGATCGACGAGGACATCGGCGACGACCTGGACCTGGTCTGCCAGGCGGCCGAGCTCGTGGTGAACACGCAGTTCGGCTCGACGTCCATGCTGCAGCGCAAGCTGCGGGTGGGGTTCGCGAAGGCGGGCCGGCTGATGGACATCCTGGAGAGCCGCGGCGTCGTCGCGCCGAGCGAGGGTTCGAAGGCCCGCGAGGTGCTGCTCAAGCCGGACGACCTGCCGGCCACCATGGCGTTGCTGCGCGGCGAGGACCCACCGGCACCGGCCGAGGCCCCCGACGAGGACACCGAGCCGGCGGAGGACTGAGCACCCTCGCGCCGGACCGACATGCAGGTCCTGGTCAGGCTGACGCGCGGGCCGGCATGAAGGTCGGTTGATCGCCTGCCGGGACGATCAGCCGCGGAGGGATGCACGACCCGCGCGTCAGGCTGAAGGGACCTGCCGGCGTCCGCCTGTGGCTGCGGACGCCGGCCGGTCAGCGGCCGCGGGAGGCCTCTGGTCGGTGGTCAGGTCCAGGTGAGGTCAAGGCGCCTAGGACGCTTGCTTGTGGTGGCGGTAGTCGACATGGGCGTTCTCCTCTGCCTGCGACGCGGACTCGGTGTCTGCTGGTTCGGCGGCGTCCTGCTTGCGACGCCGGTGGGTACCGGTCGTCGTCGTCATCAACTTCGTCAGCCGCTCACGCAGCGGTTCGCCAGAACGGCGGTGTTGACCTGTGCTCACGACTTCACCTCACTTGTGTGGTGTCTCGGGACAGTCGGACTCGGCAAGTACGTCCAGTTGCATCAGCGCGCCCGGCAACGTCGTCGGGAGCCTGATGCGGCGCACGAGCACGTCGGTGCCCGACGTGTCGCTGAGCGTGGCGGAGAGATCCGCGGGTACGACGGTGGTCGCGTGCAGGGTGAGCACGGCCAGTGCGCTCGGGCCGACGGTGGCGATGGTCTCGCCGCTGCAGAACGTGGTGTGCAGCACGCGTGCGATCGCCAGCCGGCAGGTGGTGCCCAGCCACCCGGTAGGCAGTGCCTCGAACCGGACGGTCAGCAGACCGTGGGTGGCAGGTACCTCCCGGCTCAGCGCCGCCGCCTCCCGGTAGACCTCACCGAGCCGCACGCGCAGGTACTCCAGGCGGGCGATGCCGGTCAGTGGATCGACACTCTCGGTGACCAATTCGGCCGCCGGCGCTGACTCTGCGTATGACTCGGCAAATCGTCTGACCACGTTCGGCGGCGGCAACCGGCGCAGCACGGAGAACAGCGCCCAGAGATCGTCGAAGGCTTCCGGCAGACCCACGCCGGCCTTCGCTCGCGCCCGGGCGAGCTCGGCGCACGGCTGCGCCAACCCGTCCTCCGCGACGATCGCGTCCAGGAGCGAGTCGACCGGCGGTGCCCACCAGTCGGTGGGCACGCGCCACCCCCGCACTGCCGAGGCGTGTTGCCAGGCGGTCCTGAGCAGGCCCCTATCTGCTCGGATGTCCGCTTGTTCCCCGGTAGTTGGGCGTCCGAGGCTACGACGCCACCCCCGTTGGGGCGTCGTCGCCACGCACCGCCGATCCACTCGTCTTCCTCCCCCGGGCTTGGTTGTGTTTGGTCGGAGACCCGAGCCCCGCCCCCCAGCGGAACCCGGGCGCGCCAGCACCCCCTGGCGCCCGCCAAGCCCTTTCCCCCCTTTGGGCCTGGCGACTCCGACTCGGCCGACCCCCATCGACCGACCCGTACGGCCGGCCGCGAGGGCCGGAGCCGTGCGATATCTAGGTGACGGAGCAGCCCGGAGGTCATGACGCGGGTTTCCCGACTTCTTTTTCGAGCCCGTATCCTTTCCTGCTGTGAGCAGCGAGAGCCCCGATGATCAAGTCGCTGGCGGGACCGACACGGCCGATGCGCCCAGCGATGCTGCGCTGCTCGACGCCGTCAGGGACGGCGACGCCGACGCTTTCGACGTCGTCTACCGGCGCCACGTGGACGCCGCCCGCCGGCTCGCCCGGGTGCTCGCCGCGGACCAGGCGGCCGCCGACGACCTGGTGGCGGAGTCGTTCGCGCGGCTGCTGACCACGCTGAAGTCCGGTGGCGGGCCGGAGTCCGCGGTGCGTGCGTACGTGCTGACGACCATGCGGCGGGTGCACATCGACTCCGGCCGCGCGGGCAGCAAGGTCGAGCCGGTCGAGGAGGTCGCCGACTACGAGCGCCCGGAGTCGCCGGACGACCCGGCGGTGAGCAAGCTCGACCAGGCGTACGCGGCGCAGGCGTTCGCCGGGCTCCCGGAACGCTGGCAGGCGGTGCTCTGGCACATCGAGGTGGAGGGCGAGTCCCCCGCCGAAGTGGCGCCGCTGCTCGGCCTGAACCCGAACGCCGTGTCAGCGATCGCCTACCGTGCGCGCGAGCAGCTCCGCCAGCTCTACCTGCAGCAACACCTCGCGACGGTGGAAGGCGAGGAGTGCAGCTGGTGCAGTGAGCGGCTGGGCGCGTACGTCAGGGACAAGCTCGGCAGCAGGGAGAGCGGCCGGGTCAGGGAGCACCTGGACGAGTGCGACAAGTGCCGGATCATCTACCTGGACCTGGTCGAGGTCAACTCCGGGTTCCGGTTCCTGCTGGCACCGGTCGTGCTCGGGTCGGCCGCCGTTCCCTACCTCGCCGCCGCCGGCAAGTCGATCGGGCTGTTCGGGCTGCTGCCGGCGGCCTGGGCCTGGTGGAAGAACGCCAGCAAGAACCCGGCGACGGCAGTGGCCGCGACGGTGGTGCTGGTGATGGCGCTCGGTGTGACAGCGTGGGCCACGGTGGGCAACAGGCTCGCCGACGACGGCGGCAGCCGTACCGCCCAGTCCAGCCAGCCGACAGGCGTCGGTGGCACCGGCGGGGCCACGGCGGACAGCTCGTCCGAGCCGAGCAGCAGCACGTCGAAGGTGGCCGAGACCAAGTCGGAGCCGCCGACCTCGCCGCCGACCAGCGAGCCGACGTCGAGCCGGCCGCCGGCCACCTCGGAGGAGCCGCCGGACGAGCCGGAGCCGGCCACGGAGCCGACCACGGAGCCGGCCACCGAGCCGACGTCCAGCAGGCCGCCGCCGGAGACGTCAGACTCACCGAAGCCGCCGACGACCGAGCCCACCGAGGAGCCGACGACGCCGGAGCCGGAGCCGACGGAGACGGTGCGGCCGGTCTGCGTGCGGATCCCGATCCTGAAGATCTGCCTCGGCGACAACCAGACGCCCTCGGCGGAGCCGAGCGAGCTACCGTCCCGTGGCAACGGCCGGCCCTGACCCGGTCACGTAGTCTCTAGAGCTGTGTCTGAACGACGTGTAGCGCTCATCACGCTGGGTTGCGCCCGTAACGAGGTCGACTCGGACGAACTGGCCGCCCGGCTCGAGCACGGTGGCTGGACCCTGGTCGACGAGGCCGAGGGTGCGGACGCCGTGCTCGTGAACACCTGCGGGTTCGTCGAGGCGGCCAAGCAGGAGTCCGTGGACACCCTGCTCGCCGCCGCCGACGACGGCGCGGACGCGCCGAAGGTCGTCGCGGTCGGGTGCCTCGCCGAGCGGTACGGCGACCAGCTCGCCGAGGCGATGCCGGAGGCGGCCGTGCTCGGCTTCGACCACTACCCGGACATCGCCGGCACGCTCCAGGAGGTGGTCGACGGCCGCGCGCCCGCGCCGCACGCGCCCCGCGACCGCAGGAAGCTGCTGCCGATCTCGCCGGTCGACCGGCAGCAGGCCGGCGCCGTCATGCCGGGACACGGCGCCGCCACCGAGGTGACCGTACGGCGGCCGGGCAGCCTCGGCGGCACGCAGACGCTGCGCAGGCGGCTGGGCAGCGGGCCGAGCGCGCCGGTGAAGATCGCCTCCGGGTGTGACCGTCGGTGTGCGTTCTGTGCGATCCCGTCGTTCCGTGGTGCATTTGTCTCCCGGCCGGTCGACGAGATGGTGCAGGAGGCGGCCTGGCTGGCTGGTGCGGGCGTCCGTGAGCTGGTGTTGGTCAGCGAGAACTCCACGTCGTACGGCAAGGACCTCGGCGACGTACGGCTGCTGGAGCAGCTGCTCGGCCAGCTGTCGGCGGTGTCGGGCATCGACCGGATCAGGGTCAGCTACTTGCAGCCGGCGGAGATGCGACCCACGCTGGTGGATGTCATGACGGCTACCAGCGGCGTCGCGCCGTACTTCGACCTCTCGTTCCAGCATGCGAGCGGGCCCGTGCTCCGCCGGATGCGGCGGTTCGGCGACGGCGAGCAGTTCCTCGACCTGCTCGGTCAGATCCGGGCGCGGGCGCCGCTGGCCGGGGTCAGGACCAACGTGATCGTGGGCTTCCCGGGTGAGACCGAGGCGGACGTCGCCGCGCTCGAGGAGTTCCTCGGCGCGGCCAGGCTCGACGCCGTGGGCGTCTTCGGTTACTCCGACGAGGACGGCACGGAGGCCGCGGGTCACGACGGCAAGCTGCCCCAGCAGGTTGTGGACGAGCGGGTGGAGCGGGTCACCCAGCTGGTCGACGAGCTCGTCGCGCAGCGGGCCGAGGAGCGCATCGGCGAACAGGTCGACGTGCTCGTCGAGTCGGTGGCCGTCGGGATCGCCGAGGGCTGTGCGGCCCACCAGGGGCCTGAGGTGGACGGCGCGACGAGTGTCCGCGTGCCGGCCACGGTGCGCGTCGGTGACCTGGTCACGGCGTCGGTCGTGGCCAGCGACGGCGTCGATCTCACCGCGGACGCGAACGCGGACCGGGACGGGTCGTCCGTTCGATCTCGGTGACCGGAGCAATGGGCGGGCCCGAGCCACCCGGAGAGGCTGAACAGATGGAACCAGCAGGAGTCGATCCCGTCGGTGGCGGCACGGAACCGGCCGTCCCCGCACGCTCGGTGCCCATAGTCAACCCGGCCAACGCGGTGACCGTGCTGCGCATCCTGATGGTGCCGGTCTTCGGCTGGATGCTGCTCCAGCCCGGTGACGGGTGGCGGCTCGGCGCGCTTGCGGTGTTCCTGCTCGCCTCGCTCACCGACCACGTCGACGGTGAGCTCGCCCGGCGAAAAGACCTGATCACCGACTTCGGCAAGATCGCCGACCCGATCGCCGACAAGGCGCTGATGGGGATGGCCCTGGTCGGGCTGTCCATCATCGACGAGCTGTGGTGGTGGGTGACCGTGGTGATCATGGTCCGCGAGATCGGTGTCACGTTGCTGCGGTTCTGGGTGATCAAGCACGGCGTGATCGCGGCGAGCAAGGGCGGCAAGCTGAAGACCGTCCTGCAGATCACCGCCATCGCCTTGTACATCCTGCCGCTCGGCTGGCTCGCGCTCGACATCACGGAGGCGGTGGTGATGGGCGGGGCCGTCCTGGTCACCGTGGCCACCGGCGTCGACTACCTGTGGCGTGCGCTGCGGCTGCGCCGGCAGGCGGCCAGCTGACGCAGCCGATGGCCGAGCTGTTCGAGGACGCCCTGGCCGAGCTACGGGCCGCGGGCGCGACGCTCGCCGTCGCGGAGTCGTTGACCGGTGGTCTGGTGGGCGCGACCGTGACCGACGTACCGGGCGCGTCCGCGGTGTTCCGTGGCGGCGTGATCGCGTACGCGACCGACGTGAAGGCGTCGGTGCTCGGCGTCGACCGCGAGCTGCTCGCCACCCACGGCGCCGTGCACCCGGAGGTCGCGCGCCAGCTGGCCACCGGCGTACGCGAGCTGCTCCAGGCGACCTACGGGCTTGCGCTGACCGGCGTCGCCGGCCCCGACCCGCAGGACGGCCAACCGCCCGGCACGGTCTACGTCGCGGTCGCTGGACCGGCAGGGACGACGGTGACGGCACTGTCGCCCGAGGGACAGCCGACGCGGCCGCAGGTCAGGCAGGCGGCGACCGAAGCGGCCTGCCGACTGCTGCTGGACGCCGCTGTTCGCTCTTAGAAGAGAGCAGGTACTGGGACGCCAAGCGGCGCGGTGTGCGTATACGGTGGAGAGATGCATGGCCACCACGGTCCGAGGGGAGGGACGCCCATGCTCAGGCAGACACTCGGTGACGTGCTGCGGCAGCACCGGATGCGTCAAGGGCGCACCCTCCGCGAGGTGTCCGGCTTGGCTCGAGTCTCGCTCGGTTACCTGTCCGAGGTCGAACGCGGTCACAAGGAAGCGTCGTCCGAACTGCTCGCTGCAATCTGCGAGGCGCTTGGCGTACGGATGTCCGAGGTGCTCAGGGACGTGAGCGACCTGGTCGCGCTCGAGGAGATGAGCGTGGCGGAGGTGTCCGGCGCGATCACCGGTGCCGGCAGCGGCGGCGAGGACTCCGCGCAGTCGCCGTTGGCAAGCGTCGCAGCCTGACCGCACGCCGTCGATGGTACGAATGAGGGGTGGTCCTCGACATCGATCCGCGCGTGCACGCGTTCACCAAGGTGGAGTACAACGACCTCGACTACGGGTCGTTCCACGCCCGTCCACTGCGTAACCCCACCCTGCGCGCGCTGCGGTACATGTTCGACGTCGAGCGGCACACCATCTGCTTCCTGCGCGACCTGCTGGTCACGCCCACGCACAAGGACGCCACCGCCACCGCGTTCCTCACCCGGTGGGCGTTCGAGGACTTCTGGCACAGCGAGGCCGTCTCCCGGGTGTTGACCACGCACGGCATCGTCATCGACAACGCGCTGATCCAGCGGATGCGGAACGCGCTTGGCCGGCGCGACAGCTTCGCCCCCGTCTACCGCTCGGTGATCGCCAACGTGATCGGCGACGACATCACGGCCGTCCAGATGACCTGGGGAGCGGTCAACGAGTGGTCGGCGCAGCTCGCGTACGACCGGATCGGCGAGCTGGACGACCATCCCGAGCTGCTGAAACTGCTCGATCGGATTCGTACCCAGCGGGTGCGGCACGCCAGGTTCTACGCCGACGAGGCGCGTGCCCGGCTGGCGACGTCACGTCGCGCACGGGCGATCACCCGGACCGCGCTCGACCGGCTGTGGGGCCCGTTGGGGTCGACGATCCACCCCAGGCACGAGACCGCCCTGGTCTTCCGCTACCTGCTCGGTGGCACGGACGCCTGGGAGCGCGTCGACGAGATCGACCGCGCGGTCGGCGACCTGCCGGGTCTCGGCCGGCAGGTGGTCAGGGCCGCCCTGGGCAGGTACGGCATCGGCCCTGAGGCCGGTCGGCGCCCGACGGTGGCGGAGCGGCTGCGGGTGGCCCCGTCGCCGCGCCGCTGGCGGCAGCTGAGCCTCTGACGTCCGTGCCCGGTTCGGCGGAGGAGCGGTGGCAGCTCGCGCAGCAGCTGCTGCACGCGGCCAGGCTCGGCGCGGCGGAGGTCCTCGCTCGGCGCGACCGCGGTGAGATCGCCGTCGAGGTGAAGCAGTACGCCGCGGCCGGCAGGACGCCGGTCGACTTCGTGACCGACGCCGACAACGCCGCCTGATCAACGACTACCTGGCGCAGACCAGGCCGGCCGACGGTTTCCAGGGCGAGGAGAAGGGCAACGACCGGCGCGATACATCCGGCGTAACGCATGTCGTGGACCCGCTGGACGGCACGTTCAACTTCGTGGAGCGCCAGGCACCCGACCTGATCCCGGGCGGGCTCAGGTACGGCAACACGACGGACTACGCGGTGGCGCTCGCCGCCAGGGAGGTGCCCGGCGACTACCTCGCGGCGGCGATCATCAAGCCGGAGACCGGCGAGTTCGCGGTCGGCACCGGCCACCGGGTGCAGACCGGTGCGGTGCTCGACGCCCGCGACCCGGCGAGCGACCTGCAGCACGTCGCGGCCGCGGCGATGGCGCGTCCGCAGGACCTGACCACGACGACGAACATCTCGCGCAAGGTCACGTCCAAGGCGGAGGGCCTACGTGGCTCGCAGGACTGCATCGACATCCTCGAGGGCCTTTCGACGTTCCGTGCGGCCGCCGACACCGGCTCGTCCGCCTGCAACACGCTGAACCTGCTCACCCCCGGCCGCGGCGCGGACGCGTTGTGGTTGCGGGTCAAGGGCGAGCACGACCGGGCTCCGGTGCTTGCCCTCGTGCCAGGTGCGGGCGGAGCGGTCGTCCCGCTCGACCACGGCCCGTACGGGTCGGTGCTCCTCGGGCCCGCGGGCGTCACCCAGCAGCTCGGCCGTCAGGTCCAGGCACGCCTGGACCAGCAGCGCCGGCAGCGCCCCGCCGCCGACCGCACCCGCCTCCGCCGCGATCACGGCGACCGCCGCCGGGACCCCGGCGGCCGCGCCCTCTGACCAGTCACGGGGCGGGCTGGCAGCGCGGGCACCAGTACGTCACGCGGTCCTGCGGTGTGGTGCCCTGGCGTGCGGTGCGGACGGCGGTGCCGCAGCGGTGGCAGGGCCGCCCGGCGCGTTCGAACACCCAGTGCTGCCGGCCGCGACGCGGGTCGCCGGTGGTGACCTGCGGCCAGTCGTCCTTGTTCGCGTGCAGCAGCCGTTGTGCGCGCTCCACGAGCTTCGGCAGGTCGTCGACGTCGCCGACCGGCGTCCACGGTGAGGTGCTGTGCAGGAACAGCACCTCGGTGCGGTACAGGTTGCCGATCCCGGCGAGGTTGCGCTGGTCGAGCAGGGCGAGACCGATCTCGTGGTCGGGCGCGGCACTCAACCGGCGCACGGCCTCCGCGGCGTCACAGTCCTGGCCGAGCAGGTCGGGGCCGAGATGGCCGACGAGCTGCTGCTCGTCCTCGGTAGCAACGACGCGTACGTCGTGGAGTAGGAAGCCGACGGCTTGCCAGGTCTGCGTGTCGAGGACGAGCCTGGCCTGGTGGCCGGGCCGGCGCCAGCGCTCGCCGCGGTGGTAGAGCTGCCAGGAGCCGTCCATGCGGAAGTGGGTGTGGATCGTCAGCGCCCGGGAGCCGGTTGCCTTGATCCGGGTGAGCATGTGCTTGCCCCGGGCGGTGACCTCGCCCACGGTGAAGCCGGCCAGGTCGACGGTCGCCAGGCTCGGTACCCGGAAGTCGGAGCGGGTCAGCTCCTGGCCGGCGAGTGCATCGTGCATGCGTCGCGCGGACAGCCAGACCGTGTCACCCTCGGGCACGCCTCCAGGCTACGGAACCCTGCGACCGGGCCAATAGCCTTCTCCGGTGACCTTTCTGGATGAGCTGTTCGGGTTGGCTGGCCGGCGCGCGGTTGTGACGGGAGGTAGTTCCGGCATCGGCCGTGGCATTGCCGAGGCGCTCGGCCGGGCGGGGGCGAGCGTGCATCTGGTGGCCAGGGACGCGGGCCGGCTGGCCGACACCGCTGGAGCGTTCGTTGCCGAAGGCATCACGGTCGACACCTCGTCGGTCGATATGGCCGATCGCGACGCAGTGGACGCTCTGTGCGCCAGCGAGTCGGTGCGGGAGGCGGACATCCTGGTGACCGCCGCCGGGGTGAACCACCGGCCGCCGCTCGACGAGCTCTCCCACCCGGTGTGGGACGAGACCATTGCGGTCAACCTCGCTGCGCCGTATCTCCTTGGACAGGCGTGCGGCCCTCGGATGGCCGATCGGGGCTGGGGCCGAATCGTCAACATCGGTTCGCAGCAGTCGTGGAGCGCGTTCGGCAACTCCGGCGTCTACGGCGTCAGCAAGGCCGCGGTCGGTGGCCTGTCCCGCTCCCAGGCCGAAGCGTGGTCCAGCCGCGGCGTTACCGCGAACACGATCATCCCGGGATTCGTCGTCACGCCGATGACGCTGCCGACGCTCGAGACGCCCGGACGCGAGGAGGCACTCGCGGCCCGCACGATGGTTGGCCGCAACGGCGTCCCGCACGACTTCGCGGGAATGGCGGTCTTCCTCGCGTCGGACGCGAGCGGCTTCGTGACCGGCCAGATGCTGGCGGTCGACGGTGGGTTCAACGTGCACTGACTTTCCCTCGGGAGGTCACACCCGCCGCCGAGCAGCGGCCCGGTCCGGGACAATGGGCGTAGCCGGGGGAGTTCCAGCCGAACCCGGCGGACCGTCGACGCGTCGTACGGGACAGACATTCCGGAGGAGGCCTGCACGCGTGCCGTACCCACCCGATCCCCAAGCACCGGACCCGCAGGACGGTTCTGGTGGCGACTCCGGGCCGGGCGGGCAGGCGCCGCGGTGGAGGCCCGGGCAGGGCGGTGGACCGCCCATCCCGCCGCCGCCGATGTGGCGCCCGCCGCCACCACCGGCAGGGCCGCCGCCGCACCAGCAAGGCCCGGACGACACCACGCGGGGTCCGCTACCCCCGGACGAGCAGCCGACGACGGCGCAACCGCCACCGGGGGACGAGCGCACCGAGCGGCTCGACCTGAACGGTCAGCCCGGCGACGAGGAGGAGCCGCCGACGGAGAAGCGCGGCCGGTTCGCGCGCGGCGCGCACAAGGCCGTCCGGCTGGGCGGCAAGGGGTTGCACGCGGGCGCGGTGGTCACCGCCCGGCTGACCAAGAAGGCGGGCGTCGCCGCGGACCGCAAGGTCACCGACATGGTCGGCGGGCCGGAGCGCAAGCGGGTCATCGTGGTGCTCGCCGGCGTCCTCGCGCTCGCGGGTGCGGACATCGGAGCCATCGGGGCCGCGTCGCAGTCGCTGCGCACCGACTTCGGGCTGAGCAACGGCCAGATCGGCTCGCTGGTCTCCGTGGTGGCGCTGGCCGGTGGGCTCGCGACGATCCCCCTCGGCATGCTCACCGACCGGATCAACCGGGTGCGCATGCTGGCCATCTCCGTGGTGCTGTGGGGCCTCGGGATGCTGGGCTGCGCGTTCGCGCCCGACTACTGGTCGTTGCTGCTGATCAGGGTCGGCCTCGGCGTCGTGGTCGCGGTGGCCGGGCCGGCGATCGCCTCGCTCGCCGGTGACTTCTTCTTCCCGCACGAGCGCGGGAAGGTACTCGGGTTCATCCTCGCCGGCGAGTTCATCGGTACGGGCATCGGCTACGCGGTCGCCGGGCTGGTCACCGCGGTGTTCCCCTGGCGCGCCGTGTTCGTCGTCTTCGCCATCCCCGGGCTGCTGCTGACGATCGCCGTCTGGCGCATCAGGGAGCCCAAGCGCGGCGGCCAGGACCGGATGGAGCCGGTGGAGCCGGACGGCCCGAAGCACCGGGCGAAGAAGAGGGAAGTCGACGAGCGGTCGGTGCACGAGCGGGTGCGCGACGCCGGCATCACGCCCACGCGGGCGGCGCTGCTCGACGAGGACCCGGCGAAGGTGCCGATCCACCGCGCCATCAAGTACCTGCTGAAGATCCCGTCGAACGTCGCGCTCGTGGTGTCGTCGGCGCTCGGCTACTTCTTCTTCGCCGGGCTGAAGCTCTACGCCACCAGGTTCATCGGGCTGCAGTTCGACCTCGCCAACGCCGTCGTCTCGGTGATCTTCCCGCTGCTGGGGGTCGGCGCGATCCTCGGCATGCTGTTCGGCGGCCGGATCGGCGACTGGCTGGTGAGCAAGGGCAAGTTCTCCGGCCGGATGGTGGTCGGCGCGTCCGGCTACCTGCTGGTGCCGTTGCTCCTGCCGATCGTACTGATCTCGCAGAGCTTCCTGCTGGCCTTCCCGGTGCTGATCCTGGTCTCCGCCGGCCTCGCCTGGCCGAACCCGGCACTCGACGCGGCCCGGCTGGACGTGGTGGAGAACCGGCTCTGGGGCCGCGCGGAGTCGCTGCGTACGGTGCTCAAGACCGGCGCTGAAGCGCTCGCGCCGTGGCTGTTCGGCTTCCTCGTCGACGTGATCGGCGACGCCGCGGGCGCGGAGGCCCTCGGCTTCAGGTGGACGTTCGCCATCATGCTGTTGCCGCTGCTGGCCAGCGGGATCGTGCTGCTGCGGGCACGGAAGCACTACGTGGGCGACGTCGCGGCGGCGGCGCTGACCGAGGAGCGGTTCGTCGACCCGGAGCGGCAGCAGCAGGCCGCCGGTCCCTGACGTCAGGTGAACGGCATCGCCAGCACGGCGCCCACGGCCGCGAGGCAGGAGATCGCGACGGTCAGCGCGGTGATCGCGTGCACGGCGTAGCGGTGGCCGACCAACAGGTGCCTGGTCGGCTGCGTCCGCCGCCTCGTATAGCGGGACGCGGCGAGCAGCCAGACGGCTGCGCTGGCGGCGAGCGCGAGACAGCCGAGCACGACGAGCGCCGCGGCCTCGTCGACCAGCCCTTGCCGCACGAGGAGGGCGCCGCAAGCGGCCATCGAGAACGCGGTACGGCTCCACGCCAGGCTGGTGCGCTCCAGCTGCGCGCCGCGGTCGGTGAGCCGGTGCCCGGGATCGGTGGCCATCAGCGGCCCGCGACGATGATCAGCAGGGTGGCCAGCCCGACGATCACCAGCCCGACGGCCACGACCAGCGGTATCCGCAGCGGCGGCAGCGGCTCGCCGCGGTGTACCGACCGCTCCGACCCGCGCCAGCGCAGGTAGCCGAGGACGGCCACCGCAAGGCCGAGCAGCGTCAGCACCACCGAGAGGCCGAGGCTCAGCGCCGCGACGCTTGGGTGCCGGATGAACTGCGCCACCGCCAGCCCGGCGGCGTCCATCGCCAGCGCCGTCCGTACGTAGGCGAGGAAGGTGCGCTCGTTCGCAAGGGTGAAGCGGTAGTCGGGAAACTCTGCTCCGGTACCTTGCTGGTCGTGCTGTGCGGCGTCGCCCATCGTGCTCCTGCGTCGGTGAGGTCTGACCACCTCATCATCGCGGACCCGGCGTGGCGTGGTCAGTGGGGTCGGACGACGCTCCAGGTGCGGCCGCCGTCCGTGGTGCGCCAGAGCGCGGACCTGGCCGGCCGGTCGAGGACGGCGTACCCGACGGTCGGGGTGGTGAAGCCGATGAAGTCGAAGCCGCCCGCCGCGCCGCTCGGCGTGCCGGCCTGGCGCACCTCGTCGTCGTCGACCATGTACAGGTGCCGGCCGGCGCCGAGTACGGCGGAGTCGGCGCTGCGCGCGCCGGCGACCGTCGAGTTCGGCCAGCCGCCTGCCGGCGTGGCGTCGGTCGGTTGCCAGGAGCGTCCGGCGTCGGTTGACACGTACGGCCGCCCCTGAGTGCCGGTGGGGCAGAACAGCCACAACGCCTTGTCGCTGGCGGAGATGCGGGCCCCGAACGCCGGGTCGCAGGGGCTGTCGCCGGTGCGGAACCGCTGCCCGCCGTCGGACGAGGCGGCGGACACCGCACGGCCATTCGTCGCCCCAGTGACCGTGACGGTGTCCGCCTGGACTGCGAGGTCGGCGGCGGAGTCGTCGAGCTGTACCGGCAGGCGCACCCGCTGCCAGCTGTCGCGGTCCGCCGGCGACCGGTAGAGCTCGTGCGCGCCGCCGGCCCGGACGAGCGCCCAGACGGTGCTGCGGGCGGCCTCCAGGCGCACGACGTTGCCGGGTAGCCGCTGCGGCGACCACGACGCGCCGCCGTCGTGCGTGCTCCACAGCGCGCCGCCGAACGCGAAGCCGTCCATCGCGCTGGCGAAGCGCAGGTCACGTACCGTCCGGGCGGAGCCGTCGCCAGCGGCTACCGGCGCCGTCGGCGCGGACGGCAGCGCGTCGAACGTCCGGCCGCCGTCGGTGGTCCTTGCGACGGTCGTGCACCGGCCGTCGTCGCACTTCGCGGAGCCGAGCGCCCAGAACATGCTGGGGCTCAGCGCGGTGATCGACGCGCTCCTGAAGCCGGCGGGCACCGGGACGGTGCGGTCCGGCTCACCGGTCCTGCGCTGGTTCCCAGGCTCGCTGGTCGCCGACTTCAGCGCCTGCGGCGACCCGGCGCTCTCTGGGGACGCGTCGTCCGCGACCGGCTCGCCGCCGGTCTGCAGCACCGAAGAGACGCCGACCACCGCCACGGCCACCACGGACACGGCGCTGAGGGTGCCGGCCGTCGCCCGTCGCCTGCGGCTGCGGCGGGCCGCGCCGCTGTGCACCCGGTCGAGGGCGTCCGGCTCGGGTTCCAGCCGCCACTTGTCGTCGCGGAGCAGGCGCTCCAGGTCCCTCTCCAGCTCGTCCATGCTCACCCCGCCCCGTCGAGGCGCCGGGTGGCCTCGCTGTCGGCGAACCCGTCGACGTGCTTGCGGAGGTTGGCGATCGCCTTGGCCGCCTGGCTCTTCACCGTGCCGACCGAGCACCCGATGATGTCGGCGGTCTGCTGCTCGGTGAGGTCTTCGTAGTAGCGGAGGACGAGTACGGCGCGCTGTTTCGGCGGCAGCTTGCCGAGCTGCTCCCAGAGGGCGAGGTCACGGCCGGCAGGCGGCTCGGACTGCTCGGGCAGCTCGTCGACGAGCCGTTCCCTGCGCAGCTTGCGCCAGATGCTGATGTTCCTGTTGACCATCGTCCGCCGTACGTATCCCTCCGGGTCACCGCGCCGCGAGACTCGGGGCCAGGCGAGCATCGTGCGTTCCAGTGCGTCCTGCACCAGGTCGGCCGCGGCATGCGGATCGCCGGTCAGTACGTGGGCGAAGCGCAGCAGATGCGGCATCCGGGTACGCGCGAACTCGTCGAACGCACGCCGGGTCTGCTCGTCCACCTCGTCTTGACCATCCCGGTTCTCGTCAACCCTGGACACGTCTGGGCGGCCAGGAAGGTTGCCCGTACTTCGGGGCCGATCATTCCACTGCGGAAACGGAACGGCCGGGGTGGTCGCCACCCCGGCCGTCGCAGGTACTGCTGTTAACGCGGCTGACTCACTCCTGCACGACGATGGTCTTGGCAGCCATGTCGCCGAGCCGCTGCTTCCGCTCGGTCGCGCCCACCAGGATCAAGCCGACGATGCCGGCGTCGATCACGATGTACAGCAGCCACCTGATGGCCAGGTCGCCGCCGCTGAGCGGGCTGCCGTCGAGCTTGACGACGCGCAGGTTCTTCTTGGTCATACCGATGGTCTGGCCATTGTGTGACTTCGCGTAGAACACCTGGTTGATCAGGTTGATCACGAACATGGCCAGGAAGCCGAGGAAGTACAGGAGTCCCCCGACGACTGCGAGGCCGGCGCTCTGGTTCGCGCCGCCGACACCGGCGAGGATCGCGCCCAGGAAGATGAGCACCATGCCCACGCCGTACGAGAGCAGGACGTCCAGGATGCCCTGCACGACACGCGGACCGAGCTCGGCCAGTTGCCCATGCGGCTGGCCGTAGCCCTGCTGCGCGTACTGCTGCATCTGCCCGTACTGCTGCTGCTGTGCGTAAGGGTTCTGCGCCTGCTGCTGCGGGTATCCCTGCTGCGGCTGTTGTGGTTGTTGGCCGTATCCAGGCTGCTGCCCATGCTGTTGCGCGGCGCCCGGGTGGCCGTACGCAGGCTGGCCGGGCTGAGGCTGCTGGTATGGGTTCTGGCCCGGGGGCGGCCCCGGTTGCTGGCCATATGGCCCCTGCGGTGTTGACATGCCGAAAAGCATGCCATGGTGGCCTGCCGCAGTTGTATCCCGCTCCCGGAAATGTCGTCTTCGTGTTCCGACCGCAACCTGGAACCAGGCGATCCCGTCAATTCGGGCGCTGGGTACCCGGCGGTAGTTGAACGACGACGGTCTTGGCGACCATGTCGCCGATCCGCTGCTTGTACCGGGTGGACGCGACGAGGATCAGCGCGAGCAGGCCGCCGTCGACCAGTGCGTACATCAACCAGCGGAGTGCGTGGTCGCCCAGCGTCATGGGGGCGCCTGTGGTCTTGATGACGCGCAGGTCCTTGCGTTCCATGCCGAACGTCTGGTCGCCCTTCTTGTAGGGCCGGTACGCCTGGTGGTAGAAGCTCAGGCCCCAGGTGCCGAACAGCGCGAGGATCACCATGGCGGCGCCGGCGGCACCGAACGCGCCGCTGCCGTACGTGCCGGCGAGCACGAAGAACGTGATGGCGAGGGCGAGCGCCACCCAGTACGGCACCAGCACGAGCAGCAGGTCGATGATGCCCTGGACGACGCGGGCGCCGGTCTCCGCGAGCGGGTAGGGCAGCACGAGCCCGGGCTGTGGCTGCGGCGGATACGGCGGGGCGTAGGGCTGCGGCGGCGGTGCGTACGGCTGGCTGGCCCGACCCGGCCAGCCGGCGCCCGGCTGGTCGGGCGCCTGCCACGGCGACTGCGACATGTCGGCAAGGATGCCACGTCGCCGTCCGCCGCGGGGCGTACCGCGGGACCATGAGTGCGTGTACGAGCAGCTGACGCAGATCATCGCCGACGTCGAACAGGGCCGGTTCCCCGCGGCCGACGCGGGCGTCACCGTGGTCGGGCAGCCGCCGCCGCGGGACGCGGCCGTGCTCGCCTTCACGGCGCACTCCGTGGTTGCCGCGGACGTGGAGCCGGAGTGGGTCACCCGCGTGCTGCCTGACGGCGACCTGTCCGCCCCGTTGTGCCCGCCGTTCCTCGGCGCGCTCACCGTGCGGCTGGGCCGGCGGGTGAGCAACATCGACCTGGTCTGCCTGGCCGAGCCGCTACCGGCCGGTGCGGCGGCGGAGAGCGGTCTGGAGCTGCAGGAGCTGACCGGAAGCAGCCACCCGCGGGTGCTGCGGTCGCGCCGCCACCGCGACGACGTCGCCGTCTGGGGCACCGCGGGCGGCTGGGTGAGCGTCGGCCGCGGCCTCGCCGGGCGCTACGAGGTCACCGTCGAGGTGGACGAGAACCACCGCGGCCTGGGCCTCGGCCGCCGCCTGGCCGCGGCCGGGCGGGCGCTGGCGGGCACGGAACGGCCGGTGTGGGCGCAGATCACACCTGGCAACGCCGCGTCGGTGCGCGCATTCCTGGCCGCGGGCTACCGACCGGTCGGCGCCGAGGCGTTGCTGGTGCCGGAATAGCGAGAGGGGCGCCGTATCGTGGCTACGGCGCCCCTCGGCCAAGTCACCTACTACTAAGAATCGCGATTCTTACAGGGGTGTCACCTGGTCAGCCTGCAGCCCCTTGGGGCCCTGAACGGTCTCGAACTCCACCCGCTGATCCTGTTCCAGCGTGCGGTACCCGCGTGTGGTGATCGCCGAGTAGTGCACGAAGACATCGTTGCCGCCCTCGTCCGGGGTGATGAATCCGTAGCCCTTCTCGGCATTGAACCACTTGACGGTTCCCTGGACCATGTTTCTCTACTTCCTAATGCAACGTGCGGCGCACCTGGTGATGCACCGCGCAGGACTATACGGGGCGGACGCGGGTCTGGCACGTCGGGGCGGCTAGTGCGTGTCGCCGGGCGACCCCCGTGACCCGGCTGTCACCTGGCCTTATGCGTCTCATTCCGGTCGCCAGGAGGTGGCCAGGAAACGATCGACTGCGGCCGGTTCCGGGTACGCGTGACCACCGCGCCGGGTCGAGAACAGGGCCACTGCGACATTTCCGCGCAACGCCGCGCGGCTGGCCGGCCGGCCCTGCGCCAGGTTCGCCAGCAGTACGCCGGTATGCAGGCCGTCCGCGACCGGCCCGGTGACCGGGTCGACGGGAGGCGCGGGCACCTCCACCGGCGGTTGGTCCGTGTCCGTGCCGACCCAGCAGCCGTCCGGCCCGTGCCGGAACACGGCCGTGCTCAACCGGGGCGCGTACTCCCGCAGCGCCCGCCAGGCGGCGGCCGGCCGGC
This sequence comes from Streptosporangiales bacterium, assembly GCA_009379825.1. NCBI lineage: Bacteria > Bacillati > Actinomycetota > Actinomycetes > Streptosporangiales > Streptosporangiales bacterium. The sequence goes on along the minus strand of WHTA01000006.1, from coordinate 42,628 downwards.
TGGTGCCGACCAGGCCCTTGACGGCCGCCGCCGACAGCGTCAGCACGTCGCAGCGGCGCAGTACGCGCTCCTGCACCGGCCAGGTGATCTCGTCCAGCCGGCCGCCGGGGTCGAAGACAAGCAGGGTCTGCTGCGGCAGGGACTGCAGCCACCGCCCCACGGCGCTGCCGAGCCGGGCGTCGACGAGGTCGCCGCCGTCCAGGTAGACGGCGTCGCCGGCGTCGATGCGCAGCCCGCGGAGCGTGTCGGCGTCGAGCGCGCCCTCGACGCCGCCGCTGGTCACCGACATCCGTGCGCCGCCTGGGCCGGTAAACGCGGTGCGGAAACCGCTGTCGCCGGTGGTGACCTGCGGCAGCAGCGCGTCGACGTGCTCGGTGTCGAGCGCGGTGCGGACTGCGGTGCCGAACGGACCGTTGCCGTACAACCCGCCGTACGCCGCGGGCAGGCCGTGCCTGCGCGCCGCAGCGAGCACGGCGAAGCCGCCGCCGACCTCCGCATGCGCCCGCTCGGCCCGTACGTCGTCGCCGCTGCGCGGCAGCTCCTCTACCCGCAGCACGAGGTCGACGACCAGGCCGCCGACGAGGACGAGCCGGTGGAACCTGGGCGTGGCCGCGGTCATCGCCTCATCATGCCCGGTCGCGTCAGCCGGCGAACGGGCTCACCGGCACGCCGCGGGCGCCCGGCTTGATCGCGAAGATGGCGCCGGCCGCCGTCTGCGTGTGGTGCCTCGGCAGGTTGTAGCTGGACGTCGTGATGTACAGGGTGTCCAGGTCCGGCCCGCCGAACGTACAGGCGGTCACTTGCGTGACCGGCAGGTCGACCTCCGCGTCGAGCTCGCCGTCCGGCCGGTACCTGCGTACGCAGCTGCCGCCGAACATCGCCACCCACAGCCCACCTTCGCTGTCGATCGTCATCCCGTCCGGCCGGCCCTGGCCTTCCGGCACCGTGACCACCGGGCGGCGGTCGCTGAACGTGCCGGTCTCCGGGTGGAACGTGAACGCGTCCACGCGCAGCGTCGGGGTGTCGATGTAGTAGACGACCGAGCCGTCGAGGCTCCACACCAGCCCGTTGGAGATGGTGACGGAGTCGAGCACGGCTGTGGTGTGCCCGTCCGGGTCGAGCCGCCAGAGGGTGCCCTTGCCCGGCCGCTTGTCGTAGGCCATCGACCCGCAGTAGAAGCGGCCCTGTGGGTCGCAGCCGCCCTCGTTCATCCGGACGTTCCTGTCCACCCACAGCTCGGGCAGGGGCGTGTTCTCCTTGGTCTCCAGGTCGAGGAGTGCGAAGCCGCGTTCCACCGCGACCACGTAGCCGCCGGAGACCCGGGGGCGCACGCAGGCGGCCACGCTGTGCACGTGGGTGCATGTCGTATCGCCGGACTCCGGGTCCAGCGTCAACACGTCACCGTCCAGCATGTCCACCGACAGCAACCGGTTCGTCGTCGGATCCCAGACCGGCCCTTCGCCGTGGTGCGCGATCGGGTCGGTCGCCTGCTCTGCATGCAAGGTCCGCTCTCCTCGTCTCCTCAGGTCGAGCCCAACACCCTAGTTCCGGCGGGTACGGAAGTCGGATGCGCTGCAGGGCAGCTACCAGCCGACCGCCCGCGTGGGCGGATCGGGTAATTTCGCCCCGTAGGTCCGACTACCGCTCCGGGTACGTCGGGTACCACCTACTATGCCGCCAACCTTCGCTGCCGTGGGTCCACCGACCCATTGAACTGCGGCCGCGGAAGCGTGAGGATCGATACGTGAGAGCTGAACGAGCGCTGTCCGGTCCGCTGGCCGCTGTCTGCGCCGACATCAGGGCACGAATCGGCGCCGTCAAGGTCATCGACGACCCGACCGAGCTGGGCACCTACGCCTGTGACGGGCTCGCCCACTACCGGGTGCAGCCGGGCCTCGCCGTGCTCGCGGAGAACGCGGCCGACGTGCAGGCGGCGGTGCAGGCCTGCGTGGCCGCCGAGGTGCCGTTCGTCGCCCGCGGGTCAGGCACCGGCCTCTCCGGCGGTGCCCTGCCGCGCGCCGATGGGGTGCTGATCGTCATGGCGAAGATGCGCGCCATCAAGGGGATGTACCCGGACGACACCTGCGCCGTCGTAGAGCCAGGGGTCATCAACCTCGCGGTGACGAAGGAGGCGACCCCGCACGGGCTGCACTACGCGCCCGACCCGTCGAGCCAGCAGATCTGCTCGATCGGCGGGAACGTCGCGGAGAACTCCGGCGGTGCGCACTGCCTGAAGTACGGGTTCACCACGAACCACGTGCTCGGCTGTGAGGTCGTCACGCCGGCGGGCGAGCGGGTGCAGATCGGCGGGCGGGCGGCCGAGTACCCCGGCTACGACCTGCTCGGCGCGTTCGTCGGCTCGGAGGGCACGCTCGGTGTCGCCACCGAGGTGACCGTGCGGTTGACGCCGAACCCGGAGGTCGTACGTACGCTGCTGGCCGGCTTCGACAGTACCGACGAGGCGGGCGCGGCGGTGAGCGCCATCATCGGCTCCGGCGTGGTGCCGGCCGCCATCGAGATGATGGACGCGCTCTCCATCGAGGCCGCCGAGGTCGCCGTCGGCTGCGGCTACCCGGCCGGTGCGGGCGCCGTGCTGCTCGTCGAGATCGACGGGCCGCGGGCCGAGGTGGACCACACCTTCGCGGAGGTGCAGCGGCACTGCACGGAGGCAGGCGCGTTCGAGATCCGGATCGCGGCGACCGACGAGGAACGCACGCTGCTGTGGAAGGGCAGGAAGTCCGCGTTCGCCGCGGTCGGCAGGATCAGCCCGAACTACATCATCCAGGACGGCGTGGTGCCGCGTACGGCACTGCCCAAGGTGCTGCACGCCATGGGTGAGCTCGCCGACAAGGCCGGCGTGCGGGTGGCGAACGTCTTCCATGCCGGTGACGGCAACCTGCACCCGCTCGTCCTGTTCGACGCGAGGAACGACGGCGAGGCGGAGCGCGCGGAGAAGGTGTCCGGCGCGATCCTCGACCTCTGCATCGACCACGGTGGTTCCATCACCGGGGAGCACGGTGTCGGCGTGGACAAGGCGAAGAACATGCCGCGGATGTTCAGTGCGGACGACCTCGACACCATGCAGCGGCTGCGTTGTGCGTTCGATCCGCAGGGTCTCGCCAACCCGGGTAAGGTCTTCCCGACCCCGCGGATGTGTGGTGAGGTACCACGGGTGCACAGTGCCGACGAGACTGCGCCCGAGGGCGCGGAGGTGTTCTGATGCGGGCGTCGTGGACACGGGGTTCCGACTAGTGGGTGCGGACGCCGTGCGGCTGGTCGATGCCGCTGCCGTCGTGGACACCGTCGCCGACGTGCAGGCGCGCTACGTCGCCACGCCGGAGAGCACCGAAGAGGTCGCCGCGATCATGCAGGCGGCGACCGAGCGCGGCATGAAGGTGGTGCCACGGGGCACCGCCACCAAGCTCGAGTGGGGCCGGCCGCCGGAGCACGTCGACCTGTTGCTGGACACCAGCAGGTTGGTCGGCGTGGTCGAGCACAACGCCGGTGACCTGGTCGCGCGGGTCCGGGCAGGCACGCCGCTGAGCCGGCTGGCCGCCACGCTGTTCCCGCGCCGGCAGCGGCTCGCGCTCGCCACCCGCCTCGCCGTGCAGGACGGGTACCTGGGCGGCACCGTGGGCGGGACGATCGCCGCGAACCCGTCCGGGCCGCTGCGCCACGCGTACGGCACCGTACGCGACCTGCTGATCGGCATCACCGTGGTGCTCGCCGACGGCACTGTCGCGCGTGCCGGCGGCAACGTGGTGAAGAACGTCGCCGGGTACGACCTCGGCAAGCTGTTCGTCGGCTCGCTCGGCACGCTCGGGGTGATCACCGAGGCGGTGTTCCGCCTGCACCCGGTGCCCGAGGCCGCCAAGCTGGTGACGGTAGGGGTCGACCAGGGCGAGATCGCCGGCTGGTTCTCCAGCGCGTTGCGGCGCGCGCAGGTCGTGCCGTCCGCCGTCGAGATCGACTGCAGCTCCGACGTGCACTCGCTGACCGTCGGCGTGCTCGTCGAAGGCACCGCCGTCGGCGTGGAACAGCGGACGCGGGCGGTCGCTCGGGTGCTCGGCGTGGACGCGGAGGTCACCGACATCGAGGGACCGTCGCAGCTGCCGTCGTGGTGGCTGCAGCCGGCCGCGGACTCCGCTGGCACCTCGCTGCGGGTCGCCGTACCGGCGTCGATGACCGGCTCGGTGATCGACGCGGTGCGGGCCATCGCGGCGCGCACCGGTCTGCACGTCACCTGCCGCGGCGCGCTCGGCGTCGGGGTCTTCCACGCCGGCATCTCCGGCGAGTACGACGCCGAGCCCGTGGTCGCCGCGATCGAGGAGCTGCGGTCGGTCACCGCAAAGCACGACGGCTCGGTCTTCGTGGAGAGCGCGCCACGCGACATCCACCTCGGCTTGGCCAAGCGCGGTACGGACGCGTTCGGCCCCATCCCGGCCCTCGGCCTGATGGAGCGGGTCAAGAAGGAGTTCGACCCGGGGCGGGTACTCGCGCCCGGCCGGTTCGCCGGAGGGATATGAGATGAGCGACGGCGGGGCAGACACCGAGACTGCGGAGGTACTGGGCATGACGGCGTTCGACGAGCAGAAGCCGCCGTCCGCGCAGCTCGTCGCGGACTGTGTGCACTGCGGCTTCTGCCTGCCCACCTGCCCGACGTACGAGTTGTGGGGGCACGAGTCCGACTCCCCCCGCGGCCGTATCGACCTGGTGAACGCGGGGCTCTCCGGCGCCGAGATGACCGACTCCATGGTGACGCACATGGACCGCTGCCTCGGCTGCATGGCGTGCGTCACCGCCTGCCCGTCCGGGGTGCAGTACGACAAGATCGTCACGGCGACGCGTGCGCAGATCGAGCGCAACCACAAGCGGCCGCTGTTCCAGCGGATGTTGCGTGGGCTGATCTTCGCGACCTTCCCGCACCCCGGCCGACTCCGGGTGATGCGCAACATGCTGCGCGCGTACCGGGGGCTGCGCCTGGACCGGCTGATCAGGAAGGTCCGGCTGCACAGCAAGCTGCCCAGCTCCGTGCGTGCGATGGAGGCGATCGCGCCGCCGCTGTCCGGCTACGAGGGGGTGCCGGCAAGGACACCTGCAGTCGGCACCCGCAGAGCGGTCGTCGGCGTGCTCACCGGGTGCGTGCAGGACGTGTTCTTCTCCTCCGTGAACGCCGCGACGGTCCGCGTGCTCGCCGCCGAGGGCTGCGACGTCATCGTCCCGCCGCGGCAGGGCTGTTGCGGCGCGCTTTCGCTGCACAACGGCCGCTCACCCGAGGCGGAGCGCTACGCCAAGGCGGTGATCGACATGTTCACCGCGGAGAACGTCGATGCGGTGGTCGTGAACGCCGCCGGCTGTGGCTCGGCGATGAAGGAGTACGTCGATCTCCTCGAGGACGACGTCGAGTACGCCGAGAAGGTCGCCGCGTTCCACGCCAAGGTGTACGACCTCAGCGAGTACCTGATCCAGCTCGGCACCGTCGCGCCGCGGCACGAGCTGCCGCTGCGGGTGGCGTACCACGACGCCTGCCACCTGGCCCATGCGCAGGGCATCCGGGCGCAGCCGCGCCGGCTGCTGCAGGGGGTGCCAGGGGTCACCGTCGCGGAGATCCCGGACGCGGCGCTGTGCTGCGGCTCGGCGGGCGTCTACAACCTGCTCGAGCCGGAGGCGGCCGCGGAGCTGGGGGAGCGCAAGGCCACCGCCGTCGCGAGCGTGCGCCCGGACATCCTGGTGACCGCGAACCCGGGGTGCATGATGCAGATCGCCACCAGCCTGCGCGAGCGCGGCACCCCGCTGCCGATGCTGCACACCGCGCAGTTCCTCGACGCCGCGATCAGCGGCACTCCCGCGGCGGAGCTCACCGAGCACGGCTCGTCGGCCGGCTGACGGTCAGTCGCCGTCCGCGCCGCCGCCGGTGATGACGCTCGCGACGCCGGGCACCTCGCCGATGTCGGCCGCCAGCTCGGCCAGGTCGCCCTTGCCGCGGAGGCGCAGGAGCACCGACACGCCGCGCGGTCCGCGCCCGCCTGCCTCGTGCTCCTGCTGCACGCTCTGCACTTCCTCGACGACGAAGCTGCGCCCCGTACAGAGGGTGAGTACCCGGCGCAGTGTGCCCTCGCCGATGTCGTAGTCGATCCGCACGTCGCGCACCGCGTAGCTGCTCTGCGGCAGCTTCCTGGCCACCGGGGATACGCCGTACACGACGAGGAAGTGGCCCGCGGTGACCGCGGCCGCAAGCAGCGGGAGGCCGGCGCCCGCGGCCGCGCCGACGGCGGCCGACAGCCAGACGACCGCGGCCGTGGTGAGGCCGCGTACGGCGTTCCTGCGGACGAAGATCAGGCCGGCGCCGATGAACCCGACCCCGGAGACGATCTGCGCCGCGACCCGCGACGGGTCCAGCATGATGTCGTCGCCGAGTACGTCACCGAAGCCGTACTTGGACAGCAGCGTGAACAGCGCCGAGCCGAGCCCGACGAGGGTCTGCGTACGCAGACCCGCGTCCCGGTAGCGCAGCTCGCGTTCCAGTCCGATGGTCAAGCAGAGTACGGCGGCGACGAGCAGGTTGAGCAGCTGCCACCAACCCTGACCGCCCACCTGCCATGCCGGGTTCGCCCATGTCATGGGCGCACTACTACCCCGGGCGGGGGAGAACTACCGCCTTACGAGCTGGCTGCCGTGTCCTCGGCTTCCTGCTCCTCTTCCTCCACTTCCTCGGGGGTCACGTCCTCGACCCGCTCGGGGAAGATCCACAGGCAGACGCGGCGGTACATCTGCTCCGGGTACGGCAGGTAGGGCACGGACCGCAGCGCCTGGTCCTGACCCGCGGACTCCAGGACGAACTCGCCGTAGCCCAGGATCCGGCCCGCCGGCGACCGCCGGAAGCTCATGTCCGTGACACGCGTGAGCGGCATCATCGCGACCTTCTTCGTGATGATGCCGGTGGTGAGGATGAAGCGCTTCTCCGTGATGGTGAACCAGTCCACCCACCACTGGACGGCGCGGACGACGAACCACCCGACAACCGCCAGCCCGGGGAGCCAGACGAGTGCCTGGACCGGAGACTCCGAGGGCAGCCGGCTGCTCACCGCCGCACCGAGGATGAGCACGCCGATCGTGATGAAGAACGACTTCGCCAGCACCACGGGATGCATGCGCACCGAGATGACCTGCTTCTCGGCAGGGAGCAGGTACCGGCTCACGGACGCCGGCGCGTAGTTACGCGGCGTCAGTACGTTCATCCGAGGCTACTCAGGAATCTGCCGACGCCTTCGAACCCGCCGGCGATGCCACCGGCGATACCGCTGACGATTCCCGCGGCCTGCGTCGGCTGCGTGACCAGGTAGAAGACGAGGAAGGCTATGAGCGCCCAGATGGCAATCTTTTTAGGCATGGTCTTGGGGGCACCTCCTCCAGCGGCCCTGCCTGGTGACTCCGGGTAAATGACACACTACAGCAACTCTATGTCCGGCACCTATGACTTCGGGAATCTCCCTGCCGCACCCGGTGCACTCTAACTTGTTCCGCTCGGGCGCGGGGGGATCCGCACTACGCCGCACCACGGCGTGCGGCGCTCTACCGTACCGCGCCGTAGAGCCGATCGCCCGCGTCACCCAGCCCGGGCACGATGAAGCCGTGCTCGTTCAACCGCTCGTCCACCGCGGCGGTGACCACGGCGACGTCCGCGTCGCCGAGGTCGTCGGCCATCCGGGCGAGCCCCTCGGGCGCGGCCAGCAGGCAGACGCAGGTGATCTGGCTCGCGCCCCGCTCGAGCAGCAGCTGGCAGGTGGCGGCGAGCGTGCCGCCGGTCGCGAGCATCGGGTCGAGCACGTAGCACTGCTTGCCGTCGATCCGGTCCGGCAGCCGCTGCGCGTACGTGGACGCGGTGAGCGTCTGCTCGTCCCTGATCATGCCGAGGAAGCCGACCTTGGCCATCGGCAGCAGCCGGATCATCCCGTCCAGCATGCCCGCGCCGGCACGGAGCACGGGCACCACGAGCGGCGACGGCCGGCACACCCGCTGTCCCGTGGTCGGCGCCACTGGGGTGACGATCTCGGTCTGCTCGGTGCGTACGTCCCTGGTCGCCTCGTAGGCGAGCAGCGTGACGAGTTCGTCGGTGAGGCGGCGGAAGGCCGGCGTCTCCGTGGTCTCGTCGCGCAACGCGGTGAGCTTGTGGGCGACGAGCGGGTGATCTACGACGTGCGTGCGCATGGCGGTCACCGTACCGGTTTCGCATGCCGCGGCCGGTCCGGCAAGACTGTGCGTCATGACACCGCAGCTGCCGCCGAGCCCGCCGCCGGCGCGGGTGGAGGAGTACGAGCCCGGCATGCGCGCCGCGTTGGCCGAGGCGGACCGGGCGGCCGCCGCCGGCGAGGTGCCGGTCGGGGCGGCCGTGTACGCCGCCGAGGGGGAGCTGCTCGCCACCGGCCGTAACGCCAGGGAGGCCGACCAGGACCCGACCGCACACGCCGAGCTGATGGCGTTGCGCGCCGCCAGCGCCCGGGCCGGCAGCTGGCGGCTGGACGGCTGCGTGCTCGTGGTCACGCTGGAGCCGTGCACCATGTGTGCGGGCGCCACGGTGCTCGCCCGGATCGCCACCGTCGTGTACGGCGCCGTCGACCCGAAGGCCGGCGCGGCCGGCTCGCTGTGGGACGTGATCAGGGACCCGCGGCTGAACCACCGGCCCGAGGTGCTCGGCGGCGTGCTCGCCGACGAGTGCGGCCGGCGACTACGCGACTTCTTCGCCGACCGGCGCTGACGGGGCCTCTTACATCGAGATCGCCCGCGTCTCCGGGGAGACCGTGAGGTCTTCGACCAGCGGAGACGCGGGCGACCGCCATGGCGGTGGCGGTGGGATTTGAACCCACGGAGGGCGGACCCTCACACGCTTTCGAGGCGTGCTCCTTCGGCCGCTCGGACACGCCACCGTGCGGCAGCCTACCTGAGACCAGTAGGCCGGTGCGCGCAGGTTTCCGGTAGCCGCGCGCGGTCGGTTCAGTCGGCCGAGCAGGGCACGTTGTTGGCCTTCAGCACGGCCCGCCCGTTCTCCGTCTTCTCCAGATAGCTCATGATCTGCTTGACCTCGGCCGAGTTCGGCGTGAAGTTCTTCGCGGCGCCGAGACCCCTGCTGGTCAGCGTCTTCAGGTAGTAGTTCGCGGTCTGGTTCATCTGCCGCTGCAGCTGGTCGGCCTCGGTGTCCTTGCCGGCCGAGCGCAGCCGCTTCACCTCGGCGTCGAGCCTCGACTTGGCCTTCTGCCACCGCACCGCCTGGCAGCTGGCGTAGTCCATGAACTGCTTCGCGACGCACTCGCTGAGCTGCGCGGTGGCCACCCAGTCGCCCAGCCGGCCGTTGAAGTACGACTCCAGCCCGGCGGTGTCGCTCACCGGGGTGTACGTGCCGCCGGTGGCGTGCGCGACCCCGCCCAGCTGCTTGCCGGTCGGGTTGCCGCCGCCCTTCACCCCGATGCCGACGACGTCGATCTCGACGTTGAACCCGGAGCGGCGGAGCTTGCGGGCCTCGGCCTGCGGGTTGCCGCCGCACTCGTCGATGCCGTCGCTGACCACGACGATCTTGTTGACCCGGTTGCGCTCGCTCGCGAACCCCTTCGTCGCGGCCCGGATCGACGCGCCGAGCGGGGTCCACCCGGTCGGCTCGAACTGGTTGAGCGTGCCGCCGACGTTGTCCTTCGTCAGGCTGCCGACCGACTCCAGCGTGTCGATGCCGCGGCAGCTCATCCGCCGGTCGGACCGCTGGTTGCTGCCCTCGTGCCCGAACACCATGAGGCCGAGCCGTTCGGTGGACTGCGGCGCGTTGTCGACGTAGTTACGGATGGCCTTCTTGGCCGCGGCCATCCGCGTGGTGCCGTCCTTTGTCTTGCTGACCATGGAGCCCGAGCTGTCCAGGATGATCATCGTGCTCGTGCCCCGCACGATCTTCGCCATGTTGGTGGCTCTGGCCTTCTCCTCGGCCTTGCAGACCTGGGAGGCGCACTTGTCGCCGGCCGGGTCCTCGCCCATCTCCTGCTGCACGCGGTCGGGGATGCCGTCACTGTCCGAGTCGGCGAACAGGTCGTCGAGCTCGTCGGCTTTCGTCGTGGCCTTCTTGGTCGGCTTCGAGGACTTCGACTTCGTCGGCTCGGTCGGTTTCGTCACGGGCTCGCCGGTGCCGCAGGCGCCGAGCAACAGGCTGGCCAGCAGCACGAACGTCACGGGAACGAGCGATGCGCGGCGGTGCGATCCAGGCGGCAGTACGGGCACGTGAAGACTCCTCGTTGGCACTCGACAACACTGTAGGAGACGAGCAAGGTGCGTGGTTGGCTCCAGGACGCCCGGATTGTGACCGGCTCGCTACCTGGCCGGCTCGGGCCGGTCAGCTCTCCAGGACCAGCACCCTGGCGTGCAGCACGTTGCGCTGATGCAACGCGCTGCGCAGGGCCCGATGCAGTCCGTCCTCCAGGTAGAGCTCGCCCTGCCACTCCACGACGTGCGCGAACAGGTCACCGTAGAAGGTGGAGTCGTCGGCGAGCAGCTGGCCCAGGTCGAGGTTGTTCTTCGTGGTGATCAGCTGATCGAGGCGAATCTGGCGTGGCGGTATCTCGGCCCACTGCCGATGGCTGTAGCCGTGGTCGGGGTAGGGGCGCCTGTCGCCCACCGCCTTGAAAATCATCGCTGGTCAGTGTATGGGAGATACCGGCACCAACTGGATACCGGCGTACGGGAACCGGGTTGCCGGCAGCGCCGTCCAGGGGCGGACAGCGAGAGAGAGGACTGTGCGTGCAGCCGAACGAAGCCGCGAGCGCGCCCGCCGGGGCCGAGTCGCAGCCGTCCCGCCCGCCGGCCATGACGACGGTGCCGGCGCCGGTCTTCAAGTCGCTGATCAGGTCCACCGCCGTCGCGGCGAGCCGGATGATGTCGCACTCCCTGTTCAAGGACGCGAAGTAGCGCGGCGCCGCAGCACGTACCATTCGGCGAAAAGCACGTGCACGAACAACGCCAGCCACGTGCTACCGCTCGCCACGTCGTGCAGCAGCGCCGCCGCGGCGTCGCCCGCGTACATCGTGTCCATCTGCGGCACCGCGGCCAGCATGAGTGGCGGTATCAGCAGCCGGGTGGTGATCACGCTCGCCGCTCCACCGGTGCACGGTCGGGTACCGGCTGCGCAGCCACGGCCAGAACTGCAGCGGGCCGGTGAGCGTCGCGACCGACGCGGTGAACACGTGCGCCGCAAGCACGGCGAGGTGGAACTCGCTGCGCGGTTCGATCCGGCTGGGCTGCATGTCCGGCGGCAGGTAGGCGGGCAGCGAGAGCACGACCTTGGCGAGGCAGGCGACCCCGAGAGCGACCAGCCATCACTGCCGGCGTCGGCTGCCTTGGTTGGGTGCCCGGGTGGTCGGGGTGGTGCTCGTCGCGGTGGTCATGGCAGCTCCTCGCCTGTGGTCGGTTCGACCTTGGCAGGGCGGGTGAGCGGGCACACGGTGGTCAGGTCCCGTTCTGTGGTGGTGATGTGTCCGCGGGTGTGGTGGGTGACGTCCACCGAAAAGTGGTTGCGATGTCTGGCACGATCCCCGGCATGGAGTTGCGCGAAGAGTTCGGCTGGCGCGGACGGCGGGTGCGGTGGGGTCGACAGGGCAGTGGTGAGCCCGTGGTGATGTGCCACGGCACGCCCTGGTCGTCGGTGCTGTGGCGGCCGTACGCCGAGGCGCTCAGCCGCGAGTACACCGTCTACCTGTGGGACATGCCCGGTTACGGCACATCGTCGAAGGACGCCGGGCACCCCGTGTCGCTGGACGTACAAGGCGAGCTGTTCGCCGCACTGCTCGAGCACTGGGAGCTGGACCGGCCGCACGTCGTCGCGCACGACTACGGCGGCGCCGTGACGCTGCGCGCCCACCTGCTGCACTCCGCCGAGTACGCGTCGCTGGCCCTCGTCGACGTGGTCGCTCTCGCGCCCTGGGGTTCGGACTACTTCCGGCTGGTGAAGGAGAACGCGGACGTCTTCACCGCGCTGCCCGCAGCGATCCACGAACCGGCCGTACGTGCGTACATCGCGGGCGCGAGCCACCGCGGCCTCACCGACGACCAGCTGGACGAGCTGGTGCAACCGTGGCTGGGGGCGGAGGGGCAGGCGGCGTTCTACCGGCAGATCGCGGCGGCCGACCAGCGGTACACCGACGACGTCCAGCCGCGGTACGGCTCGCTCGACCTGCCGGTGTGCGTGCTCTGGGGCACCGAGGACACCTGGATCCCCGTGGACCGCGCACACCGCCTCGCCGAGACGATCCCCGGGGCGGAGCTCGAGCTGATCGAAGCCGCCGGCCACCTGATCCAGCTGGACGCGCCGGTGGCCCTGACGAGCGCCCTGCACCGCTGGCTCGCGCGCCAGACCAACTGACCCCGCCGGCAGCCTGCTAGCCCTGGTCGCCGAGCCCGACCAGGAGTTTGCGCAGCAGCCGGGTGAGCTGTTCCTGCTCCCGGGGAGCGAGGCCGGCAAGCAGCCGGTCCTCGTTCTCCAGGTGGGTCGCCACGAGCTGGCCGGCGGTGAGCCGGTAGGGCGGGCCTGCCCGGCGTAGCGAGGCGAGCACGTCGTACTCCGCGACGGCTGCAGGTCGTGCGCGGCGAAGTGCTCGCGGGTGCCGCGTTAGAGCAGCCGCGACGCCCGGGAGATGCGCCCGACCACCTCCATCGGGCGGGTGTCGACGTCAGGGCGTTCGACCTGCCATTGCTCCCGAAAGCTCTGGCAGCGGATGCGCGCGCTGCCGTACGTGTACATGGCGCCCACGCTCGTCTCGGTGTCGCACGCGCGTGCGGTCTTCCTGCCGGAAGGGGGACGACGTCGAGCTCGAGACCTGTGGCACCTCGTCCAGGAGTCGTACCGGCACGCGGCGGGGTAGCCGGCGTCGGTCAGGGCTGCTTGCGTGCGTAGTGCCGCCGCGCGCGCTCCCGGTTGCCGCAGTCCGCCGAGCTGCACCAGCGGCGGGTACGGCTCCTGGTGCGGTCGAGGAACAGCCAGCCGCAGCCGTCGTCGGCGCACTGCCCGAGTCGGTCCAGCTCCGTCGAGCGCAGCAGCTCGTCCGCCTGCAACGCCATCAGGTCCACCAGGTCGGCCGGTTGTCGTGCGTCGACCGTCCAGCGCAGCGGCAACTCCGCTGCCGGCTCGGCGCGGCCGATCGCGTGGCTCAGGTCGTTGTGCAACGCGGTCAGCGTGTCGAGGTCGGGGGTGCGCTGCGTGGGCACGGCAGCGAGAACGGCGTAGAGGCGGTCGCGCAGCCCGGTCAGCCGGGCGAGAGCGCGCGCGGCGTCGGCCGGGTCGGCCGCGGCGAGCCGCCGGCCGGCGGCGGCGTCCAGCACGCCGGCGGCCGTCGCCCACCGCAGCGCCGCAGGGAAGTCCGCCAGCCGGTCCACGGTCTTCGCGGGTACCGGTCGCCAGGAGACCGTATTCGTCAGGTCGAGCACCGGATGCCCGCCGACCAGCTCGAACTCGTGTTCCTTCACCGTCACCACCGGCATCGTCGCGTAGGTAAACCTAACATGCTATTGGCTCTTTGAGTGTTAGGATCGACGGGATGTCACAGGCCCGAGAAGACACCCCGTCCGGTCCGTCGAGTACGCCGCCGCGCGGCCTGCGCGCGGGCGTGCGGATGGGCGTCGGTTTCGGTGCGGCCGGGTTCCTGTTGGCCGTGGCGTTCGGCGCGACGGCGCTGAGCCACGCCTGGAGCCCGGCGCAGATCATCACGTTCTCCATGCTGACCTTCTCCGGCTCCGCGCAGTCGGCGGCGCTGACCGCGCTGACCAGCGGCAGCGGTGTGGTGATCGCGGTCGCCGCGGCCGCGTCGATCACCGCCCGCTTCGTCCCGCTGGGGATCGCCGTCGGCTCCACCCTGCACGGTGGCCGGCTGCGGAAGGCGCTCGAGGCGCAGGGCATCGTGGACGCCTCCTGGGCCGCCGCCCACCTCGGCAACGGCCGCTTCGACCGCGAGCTGATGATCGGCGCCACCATCCCGCAGTGGCTGGCGTGGATCGCCGGCACCGTCGTCGGCGTGCTCGTCGCGCCCGACCCCGACCTGGTGGAGACCATCGGCCTGGACGTCGCCTTCCCCGCGTTCTTCCTCGTGCTGCTGTTCGACGAGGTACGCAAGGCGCCGCGCGGTCCCGTGGTCGCCGTGCTCGCAGCCGGCTGCGCCGGCGGGCTGCTCTTCGTCGCACCGCCGGGCATCGCGCTCATCGTGCCGTTGCTCGTCGCGTTGATCGGACTCGTTCCCCGGAAAGTGGAGGCAGATCCAGCATGATCTGGTCGACCATCGCAGGCGTCGCCCTGGTGACCATGTTGTCGAAGGCCGTGGGGCCGGTCGCGCTGGGTCAGCGCCTGCTGCCCGACCGCGCCACTTCGGTGATCGGACTGATGGCGCCCGCCCTGCTCGCCGCCCTGGTGCTCGTCCAGGTGGCCGGCCCACACTGGTCCGACTTCGACCCGGCGATGCTCGTCGGTCTGGCCGCCGCTGGCGGTGCCTGGTACCTGCGTGCTCCGCTGCCGCTGGCCGTCGTGGCCGGTATGGCCGCCGCCGCGGCGCTGCGCGCCCTCGGCTGACGCCGGAAAACCCTGGCGCGGGCCCGTCCCGCCGGGCCGAGCAGGGGGGAGCGCAGCCCGACGGGCGGGTGCCTTGAGCGTATGTCGTGATCCCCGTCTGTGGGCTACCCGATGCACATTTCGTTACCCGCGGCAGTTCGCCGTGCACGGTTTCAAGGGCGCGACGGTGCGGGGCATCGCCAAGGACGCCGGGGTCTCGCCCGGCCTCGTGCAGCACCACTTCCCGTCCAAGCAGGCGCTGCGCGACGAGTGCGACGGGTACGTGTTTACGCTCATCCGCGAGGCGAAGGCAGAGGCGGCCACCACGGGTGCGCTCCTGGACCCCGCGTTCATCGGGTACGCGCACGAGGCGTCCGTGGCCGTCACCAGGTACGTGGCGATGGCGCTCGCCACCGACGCGCCGGCCGCGAGCACCTACTTCGACGCGTGCGTCGACATGACGTACGAGACCTTCACCGGCGGCGGCGAGCTCGGTCCGGCCCTGCCGCCGACCGAGGAGACCCGCACTACGGCCGTGGTGCACAGCGCCATGCTCCTCGGTCTCTCGCTGCTGTTCGGACAGGTGCTGCGCGCGCTCGACCTGGACGCGGACGACCCGCAGACGGCCGTCCGCCTCGGCCGCGCCCAGCTGTTCCTCACCACCGACCGCATCGTCGGCGACGAGTTCGCCGACCGCATCCGTGCCGGCCTCGACCGCTACGAGCAGGCGGGCCGCCGAGACGAGGCGACATGACGACTGGCAACGTCGACTTCACCGGCGTCAAGATGACCCTGCTCGCGACCCTCTACGCCCGCGCGGTGGAGAGTCGGGAACCGCGCCCCATCCTGGGTGACCGGATCGCCGCCGAGATCCTCGACAAGGTCGACTACGACTTCACGAAGGTTCGTAAGGCCGCCGGCGACCGCTACACGGTCGCCATCCGGGCGAAGCAGCTCGACGTGTGGACGACCGAGTTCCTGGCCGAGCACCCGGACGCCACGGTCGTGCAGCTCGCCTGCGGCCTGGACAGCCGGGCGTTCCGGCTCGACCTGCTGCCGGCCGTCCGTTGGTTCGACCTGGACTTCCCCGACGTGGTCGAGCTCCGCTGGCAGGTCTACCCGTCGCGGGCCAACTACCAGCTGCTCGGCGGCGTCCGCGACCGACGCCGGATGGCTCGACGACGTGCCGGCCGACCGGCCCACACTGATCATCGCCGAGGGCCTGCTGATGTACCTGCCCGAGGACGACGTCCGGCAGCTGCTGCAGCGGGTCACCGACCGCTTCCCGACCGGCGAGCTCCTGTCCGACGTCGCAGCGCCCTGGCTCGCCCGGCTGGTCCGTATCCAGCACTGGGGGCTGCGCGACCCGCACGAGGTCGAGCGCTGGCTACCGCGCGCCCGGTTCGTCGCGGAGGCCAGCATCGTCGGCTCGCCGTACGCCGCCGCCATACCCACCCCCGCCTACCGGCGGATGTACCGCGTACTGCAGGCGATCTCCCCGCTGCGCGACATACTCCGCCTCGAGCGCTTCAGTTACTGACCGCGGGCGCGGTGGTCAGTCGTCCGCCCGCCAGATCTCGCCCAGTGGGGTGCCGGACATTCGTAGGCGGGTGAGGATGGCTTCGCCGGCTTCGGCGGACTCCTGCAGCACGACGTGGAAAGGGCGGCCCGGCCGGTCCCACCATTCGCCGTCCTGCACAGGTTGGGCCCACTCCTCGCCGGCCTCGTCGAGCAGGCCGAGCAGCTCGTCGAACGCCTGCTGGTCCTCGTCGGCGAGCAGTTGGCTGGTGTGGCGGACGATGACGACGTAGCCGGGTACGTCGTAGCCCAGCCAGTCCAGGTCGGTGAGGCACTCGTCGAACGCGGCCCAGTTCTCGCCGAAGTAGTCGGGGAACTGCAGGGCGGCAGCGAACTCGTCGTAGACGCCCTGCATGACGCGCATCTTCTGGCCCCGCACCGGGCGCACCACTTTGCCGGACCCCAGCAGCGGGTAGACGATCTTCTCCGACGCTTTTGCCGGCTCGTCGGCCAGCAGGTGCAGGTGCGGTCCGGTGAGCTTGTCGAGGCTCGAGAGATCCATCGGTGGCAACCTAGTCCATGGGTACGAACGTCTGGTAGTGGTCCTTCGAGTACCAGGAGGAGACCGGTACCTCCTTGCCGTTGCGCTCGATGTAGCCGATGACGACGCGTTCGTCGTCGCGGCCCACTGACTTCGCGTTGACGTCGTACTCCTTGTACTTCACCGGTTCGCCGTTCTCCCAGTGCCGCCTGGGCAACGTCTCGCCGAGCGGGTTGTTGGGGTGCTCGTCGTGGCGCAACTTCTTCGGGTCGTTCTTGTACGTCTTGCCGCCCTTGATTCCGGGCGGCGGAGAGCCGTTGTGCTTCACGATGTGGTCGCGGATGTCGACCGCGCGTTTCGGTGCCGCGGCCGGGCCGGCCGGGACCTTGGGATACTGCCCTCGCTCGGCGCGAGCGTTGCGACCGGTCGTGCCGAAGGCTCGGCGCGTCCGTGCGGCCACGCGGCCGGCGGTCCTGGTGCCGTTGACCGCCGCCCTGCCGGCCTTGCCCAGCAACTGACCGGCCTTGCCGAACGGAATGAACCACGTTGCGTTGACGCCGAGGAAGCCGAGGACGTCGCCTTCCTTGAGTTGGTCCACGCCCACCAGTGACCCGAGGAAGTCCAGGAGGTCGTTGAGTATCGGCTCGGCGTCGTCGACGGCCTGCTGGTGTCTGGCGGTGGCGTCCTCTTGCAGCCCCCGCAGCAACAGGACCGACTCGCCGAACAGCTCGTACGCGTAGTCGTTGGCCGCGTCTGCCCTGGCGGCGATGGTGGCGTCTGCCCGCACCATGATGTGCAGCTCGGTGTCCAGCCGCTGCAGCAGGTTGGAGCATCGCCGGTCCGCGTTGTTCGCCCGTTCGAGCGCGGCGTCCATGAACGGCTGTAGCCGGTGCTTGCCGAGGATTGCCTGCTGCTGTTCGCGCGCGTGCGTACCGACAGGGTTCGTCGGGTCGTCGTGGATCTCCGGCTTCGGCCACAGCTCGCCGTCCGGCTTGACGTACAGGTAGTAGCCATCCGCCTCGGCGGCGATCTTCTGCGCGGCCTGCTTGGCGGCCGTCAGCTCCACCGCAAGAGTCACCGAGGCCGTCGCCGCGGCGTCCATGATGGTCCCGGCGGTGTCGAACGCGAGGCTCATGGTGCTCAGCACCATGTTGGCTTCGTAATGCCCCGGGCCCTTCCACACCTCGCCAGACCGCGCCGGTGCGACCACCTCGGTGTCGTACGGCGGTCGCCCGCTGAGCTGGTGGTCGGCCGCTTCGTGCAGGTCGGTGCCGACCGAGTTGAACACCTGCGGTTGCAGCGTTCGCAGCTTCTCGTAGGTGATCAAATGCCGGTACTTCCCGGCAGCCGCTCGAACGCGGCAGCACCGTCCTGGTCGGCGTTGCCGTGCAGGTTCGCGGTCGTCACCAGCTTCTCGCCGACGAGCTGTAGTGCCGAGGACTGGGCGGCCAGTTTCCCTTGCCAGGCTTGCCGCCACTGCTGAAGCGCGGCCGACGACTGCAACCCGTCACACGACAGGTTCTCCACCGCGGAGCGCGCCTTCCTGTTCGCCCGCCTGGGGACGTTATCGAAGTCCTGCGCAGTCCCGCCGACCCGCCGCAGTTCGCTCAACCATGCCGTGGCTCCCATGCGTTTCCCCCTAATGCCAACCGCCCTACCGACGCCTGCACCCTGCGCGTGGTTCCTGGTTCCGCCGAGACGGAACTCGTCAGGGGGTCGGCCCTCATTGACGATCTCGCGTAGCGACAGGGCCTGCATGACGCGTCCTGGCAGGCGGACCGCACGGTGATGGACCCGATCGGCTGGGCTACGACAGGAGCGCCAGAACGGGCCGACCCTGCATGGGTCGACCCTCGGCGTTTTGCCTGGTCAGGCGGGGCGGAGGATAAGGGATTCGAACCCTTGAGGGGTTGCCCCCAACACGCTTTCCAAGCGTGCGCCCTAGGCCACTAGGCGAATCCTCCCGTGCGGATCCGAGCGTACCGGCCAATCTGTTAGCGTTGTTTCAGGCCCCTCGCGCGGCGTCACCCAGCTCAACTCCCCCAGGGCCGGAAGGCAGCAAGGGTCGGCAGGCTCTGTCGGGTGCGCGAGGGTGCCGTTACCTTCCCCTGTTCGTCGGTCCTTCGGAACCGACTTTCCGGCGGTCACGATTCCTACCGGGGGCCGAGCCCCCGGACCCCCACGTTCCCTGGTCGTTGTGGAACCGAGTTCCCTCGGGGGGCTTCGCTTCGCTTGGCACCAGGACTGTGGTGGTCGGTGTTGGGGCGGTGACCAGACTTGCGGCTGGGGGTTCGGGTGTCGGGGGTGGGAGGTAGGGTCGGGGCGTGTCGCTCGCGTTGTACCGGAAGTACCGTCCCGGGTCGTTCGCTGAGGTCGTCGGGCAGGAGCACGTCACTGACCCGCTCCAGCAGGCGATCCGCAACGGCCGCGTGCACCACGCCTACCTGTTCAGCGGCCCGCGCGGCTGCGGCAAGACCACCTGCGCGCGGGTGCTCGCCCGGTCGCTGAACTGCGCCGCCGGTCCCACCCCTGAACCGTGCGGCAGCTGTGACTCCTGCGTCGCGCTGGCGCCCAACGGGCCCGGCAGCATCGACGTGATCGAGATCGACGCCGCGTCGCACGGCGGCGTCGACGACGCGCGCGAGCTGCGCGAGCGGGCGTTCTTCGCGCCGGTGTCGTCCCGGTTCAAGGTGTACGTCATCGACGAGGCGCACATGGTGAGCAAGGACGGCTTCAACGCCCTGCTCAAGCTCGTCGAAGAACCGCCGGAACACGTCAAGCTGATCTTCTGCACGACCGAGCCGGAGAAGGTCATCGGCACGATCAGGTCGCGCACCCACCACTACCCGTTCCGGCTCATCGCACCGCAGGTGCTCCGGTCGATGCTCGCCGGCATGTGCGAGCAGGAGGGCATCGAGGTCGAGCCCGCCGTGCTGCCGCTCGTCGTACGCGCCGGCGCCGGCAGCGCGCGCGACGCGCTGTCCGTGCTCGACCAGCTGCTCGCCGGGGCCGGCGCGGGCGGCGTCTCGTACAAGCAGGCCGTGGCGCTGCTCGGGTACACCGACGAGAACCTGCTCGACCAGGTCGTCGACGCGCTCTCCGCGAGCGACGGCGCGACCGTGTTCGAGACGGTCGACCAGGTCATCTCGTCCGGCAACGACCCCCGCCGGTTCGCCGCCGACCTGCTGCAGCGGCTGCGCGACCTGGTCGTGCTCGCCGCCGTGCCCGACGTCGAGCACAAGGGCCTGCTGGACGCGCCCCCGGACCAGCTGGAGCGGATGCGCGGCCAGGCCGACCGCGGCGGCGCGGCCGCGTTGACCAGGGCCGCCGACATCGTCAGCGCCGCCCTCACCGAGATGCGCGGCGCCACCTCGCCGCGGCTGCTGCTCGAGCTGATGTGTGCCCGGCTGCTGCTCCCGGAAGCCGTCGGCGGGGAAGCCGCACTCGCCGCCCGGCTGGACCGGATGGAGCGCAGGCTGCGCTTGGTGAGCGCCTCCAGCACGGACGCGCCCCCGCCGGCCGCCACCGCACCGGCACCCCAGCCGGCGGCCAAGCCCGCCGCATCGGCGCCGCCCGCGGCGACGACCACCACCCCGGCCGCAGCAGCGCCGGCGCCTCGGCCGGAGGTCGAGCCGGCCACCCCGACTGCCGCGGCACCGGCACTCCAGACGGAGGCCGAGCCAGCCACCCCGGTCGCACCGGCACCGCCGGCCGAGCCGACGCCAGCGGCGACCACCGCGCCAACGCCCGCAGCCGAGCCAACGCGGCCGGCCGAGCCGACGCCCGCGGCGGCCACCGAGCCAATACCGCCGGCGCCCAGTCAGCCGGCCGAGCCGGCGCCCGCGACCCCGGCGCGTGGGCTCACCGACGTCAGCGAGCTGCGCCGGATGTGGCCCGAGGTCCTCGAGGCGGTCAAGGCGCGGCGGAAGTTCGCCTGGATGGTGATCAAGGACAACGCGCAGGTCGCGTCGGCCGACGGCAACGTGCTCAAGCTCGCGTTCTCCCGCGAGGGGGACGCGAAGGGGTTCGCGAACAACGGCTGCGAGCCCGTACTCAGGGAGGCGCTGGCCGAGGTGCTCGGCATGGACTGGCGGATCGAGACCACGACCGGCGCCGGTCAGCCGCCGCCGGCGGCGGCTGTCGGCGCGCCGGCCCAGGTGAGCGGGCCGAGCGCCCCGGCCGAGGCACCCGAGCCCGACCTCCCCGAGCCGGTCGACGACGCCGTCGACGACCCCTCCGAGCTCGACGCCGCGCAGCCGGCCGATGATGGCCTCACCGGGCTGCCGCTGCTCGAGCGGGAGCTCGGCGCCAGGGTCATCGACGAGCCGCCGGACTCGCCGACCGGATGACCGCAGGACGAGCCGCCCCGCCCGTCCCGATGCCGACACCACGCTGCCGATATGACGGGCGTCATCGTAGGCTCGATACCCACGACCCGCGTGCGGGAACCGCACGCAACCGCGAGCGTCAGGAGGGCACGTGATCCCAGGCAACCAGAACATGAACGAGCTGCTGGAGCAAGCGCAGCAGATGCAGCAGCAGATGATGGCCGCCCAGGAGGAGCTCGCCGAGTCCGAGGTCGTCGGCGTTGCCGGGGGTGGCCTGGTCCAGGCGACCGTGACCGGCACCGGTGAGCTGAAGTCGCTGGCCATCGACCCGAAGGCGGTCGACCCGGACGACACCGAGACGCTGGCCGACCTCGTGGTCGCCGCGGTACGCGACGCCACGGCCAACGCGCAGGAGCTGCAGACACAGCGGCTTGGCCCGCTGGCGCAGATGCTCGGGGGCGGTGCCGGCCCGGGCATGCTCGGCGGCTGAGCGCCACACGATGTACGAAGGTGCCATCCAGGACCTCATCGAGGAGCTCGGTCGGTTGCCCGGCATCGGGCCGAAGAGTGCGCAGCGCATCGCCTTCCACATGCTCGCCGGCGACCCCGCCGACGTGAAGCGGCTGGCCGAGGTGTTGGTCGCGTTCACCGAGAAGGTGCGCTTCTGCAAGATCTGCGGCAACGTCTCGGAAGAGGACGAGTGCAGGATTTGTCGCGATCCGCGCCGGGACGCCCATTTGATCTGCGTCGTCGAGGAACCGAAGGATGTCCTGGCGATCGAGCGGACCAGAGCGTATCGGGGCAAGTACCACGTGCTCGGTGGCGCGATCAGCCCTATCGACGGTGTCGGCCCGGACGACCTGCGTATCGCGGGGTTGCGCGAACGGCTCAGTGACGGCACCGTTACCGAGGTAGTGCTGGCGACGGATCCGAACTGGGAGGGTGAGGCGACGGCGACGTACCTCTACCGGGAGCTGCTCCAGCCGCTCGGCCTCCGCGTGACGCGGATCGCGAGCGGGCTGCCTGTCGGTGGCGACCTGGAGTATGCGGACGAGGTCACGTTGGGGCGCGCCTTCGAGGGACGGCGTCAGCTCGACAGCGCATGAGCGCGTCGGGGCAGAGGACTTGAGGGGGCAAGGATGAACACCGACTGGGAGAGCGTCGCCGACGAGGTGGCGAAGCACGTGGCGAACTACCTCGACGGCCTGCAACGCGTCGCTTCCGGCGACGGCAACGAGGGCCTGGTGCCGTTCCTGCTGCTTGAGGTCTCGCAGATCTCCTTCACCGGTGCGCAGCTCGGGGCGAGCGAGGACGTCGTACCCGACGGCAACGTGGAGCCGCCGCACGCGCTCGAGGGCGACGTGGACGCGCTGCGCCAGGGCCTGGCGACCCGGCTGAAGGACGTGGACGAGTACGTCGAGGTGTTCGACCCGTACGGCGCTCAGCCGGACCTCGACACCTACCGGCTCTCCGACGACCTGGCCGACATCGCCGCCGACCTGACCCACGGCCTGCGGCACTACGAGGCCGGCAACCGGGTCGAGGCTCTCTGGTGGTGGCAGTACTCGTACTTCAACCACTGGGGCAACCACGCGGGCGCCGCGTTGCGGGCCCTGCAGTCGATCGTCACGCACGCCCGCCTGGACGTGGCGGAGGACGTGACCGTCGGGGTCGCCGACGAGGTCGGGGTTTCCTAGCACCACGTGGCGAGGTGAGTGGCGCCGGTCACCGCGCGTTGGCATCGGCGTGCGATCCCGGCTAACGTCGAATGGGGCCTCGGTGCAGCGTCGCGCCGACGGATATTCCCTGTCTCGACCGCACCGGCGACCGTAGACTGACGGTTCCGCCCATTTCCCTGCTCGGAGGCGTGCGCGTCTTGTTGATAGTGCAGAAGTACGGTGGCTCCTCGGTCGCCGATGCCGAGGGAATCAAACGAGTCACCCGGCGAATCGTGGCGACCCGCAAGGCGGGGCACGACGTCGCCGTCGTGGTGTCGGCGATGGGCGACACCACCGACGAGCTCTCCGACCTCGCGGAGCAGGTGTCGCCGGTGCCGCCCGCGCGGGAGCTGGACATGCTGCTCACCGCGGGGGAGCGGATCTCCATGGCGCTTGTGGCGATGGCGATCGCGAACCTCGGGTTCGAGGCGCGGTCCTACACCGGCAGCCAGGCCGGCGTGATCACCGACGGCAGCCACGGCCGGGCCAGGATCGTCGACGTCACGCCGGGCCGGATCAGGGAGGCCCTGGACGCCGGCGCGATCCCGATCGTCGCCGGGTTCCAGGGGGTCTCGCAGGACACCAAGGACATCACCACGCTCGGCCGCGGCGGCTCGGACACGACCGCGGTCGCGCTGGCCGTCGGGCTCGACGCCGACGTCTGCGAGATCTACACCGACGTCGACGGCGTGTTCACCGCGGACCCCAGGATCGTGCCGACCGCGCGCCGGCTGGAGACCGTGACGTACGAGGAGATGCTCGAGCTGGCCGCGTCCGGCGCCAAGGTGCTGCAGGTACGCTGCGTCGAGTACGCGCGCAGGTACGGCATCCCGGTGCACGTCAGGTCGTCGTTCTCGGACCGGGAAGGTACCAGGGTGGTCGTCAAGCCCGAGCAGGGCGCTGAGGAAAGTGCGGGCATGGAGAACGCAATCATCGCCGGTGTGGCGCACGACAGGAGTCAGGCCAAGCTCACGGTCGTGGGCGTGCCGGACAAGCCGGGCGAGGCCGCCGCGATCTTCCGTATCGTGGCCGGCGCCGCCATCAACGTGGACATGATCGTGCAGAACGTCTCGCAGGCAACGACCGGTCGCACGGACGTCTCGCTGACGCTGCCCGAGGCAGACGGCGAAGCCGCCATGAAGGCGCTCGCCAAGGCGAAGGACGAGATCGGCTACGAGAGCCTGCTCTACGACGACGCGATCGGCAAGGTCTCGCTGGTGGGCGCGGGCATGCGCGCGCACCCGGGCGTCTCTGCGGCGTTCTTCTCCGCACTCGCGGACGCGGGCGTCAACGTCGAGATGATCTCCACCTCGGAGATCCGGATCTCCGTCGTCGTCCGTGGTGAGGACGTGAACGCCGCGGTGAGCGCGGTGCACAGCGCGTTCGACCTGGACGCCGACCAGGTGGAGGCCGTCGTGTACGGAGGTACCGGCCGATGAGCAAGCCGACCCTCGCCCTCGTAGGTGCGACCGGCGCGGTCGGCACCGTCATGGTCGACCTGGTGTCGACGCGGGAGGACGTCTGGGGCGAGGTACGCGTGGTCGCCTCGCCGCGGTCCGCCGGCCGCAGGCTCACCGTCCGCGGTGAGGAGCTGACCGTGCAGGCCCTGTCACCGGAGGTGTTCGACGGCGTCGACGTCGTCGTCTTCGACCTGCCGGACGCCGTGGCCGCCGAGTACGCGCCGATCGCCGCCGCGCGGGGCGCCGTCGTGATCGACAAGTCCGGTGCGTTCCGGATGGACCCACAGGTGCCGCTCGTCGTGCCCGAGGTCAACCCGGAGGCGCTGCGCGACCGGCCGCTCGGCATCGTGAGCACCCCGAACTGCACGACCCTGTCGATGATCGTCGTGATCGGCGCGCTGGAGAAGCAGTACGGCGTCGAGGAGCTGGTGGTCGCCTCGTACCAGGCGGCGTCCGGCGCCGGCCAGGAAGGCATCGACACGCTGTACGCACAGCAGGAGAAGGTCGCCGGTGACCGCACGCTCGGGGTGAACCCCGGCGACGTGCGCCGTGCCGTCGGCGACGACCTCGGCCCGTTCCCCGCGCCGCTGGTGATGAACGTGGTGCCGTGGGCGGGCTCGTTGAAGGACGACGGGTGGAACTCCGAGGAGCTGAAGGTACGCAACGAGTCGCGGAAGATCCTCGGCCGGCCGGACCTCCGGGTCTCCGCGACCTGTGTCCGGGTGCCGGTGATGCGGACCCACTCGCTCGCCATCCACGCGAAGCTGGGCGCGGAGGTCGACGTCCCCGAGGTGCGCAAGGTGCTCGATGAGGCGCCGAGCGTGCTGGTGTGTGACGACCCGGAGCAGGCGCAGTACCCGACGCCGGTCGACGTGACGGGCACCGACCCGACCTGGGTGGGCCGGATCAGGCGTGCGCTCGACGACCCGAAGGCGCTGGACATGTTCTGCTGCGGCGACAACCTGCGCAAGGGCGCCGCCCTCAACGCGGCGCAGATCGCCGAGTTGGTCGCGGCCGAACGCGGCTAGCGCCGAGCAGCTCTCTGCCGCGGAGCCCCACGTCGCGATGCGATGCGGGGCTCTCGCGTACCCGGTGACGGAACTCGCGAACCCCACTATGTGGAACTTCCTCCCATGTTACGGGCACGGTCGGGATTGTGTTGCACCCACTGAAAGCGCCCCATTGTCGACCCGGGTGGCCAGAGCTAGTCTCAAAATCGCTATTGCGTATTGAGAGATTGGTTGACGCATGCGCAACGGTGTTCTGGTGCCTCGCACATCTGCCACAGTGCCGACAACGACCCGTACGGGTATCGCGGGCCTGCTCGCGACGCCCAGGTACGAGATCATCCCCGCCGCTGCCGCCGAGGCGGCCGTGGTGGCGAACGTGCCGACGGACGTGCGCATCTCGATCACCGCGTCGCCGACCAAGGGCCTGGAGCCGACGGTCGACGTCGCGACGCGACTCGCGCGCGCCGGCTACCAGGCGGTGCCGCATCTCTCCGCGCGGCTGATCGCCGACGACGTGCATCTCGCCGAGCTCATCGTGCGGCTGCGCACGGCCGGCGTCACCGAGGTGTTCGTGCCCGCGGGCGACGCCGACCCGCCGGCCGGCGAGTTCGTCGGGGCGCTCGACGTGCTCACCAGGCTCACCGCGATGGGTAGCCCCTTCGAGGAGGTGGGCATCACCGGGTACCCGGAGTCGCATCCGATGATCGCCGACGACGTTACGGTTCAAGCGATGTGGGACAAGCGTGCCCACGCCACGTACATCGTGAGCAACCTCTGCTTCGACCCCGCCGTGCTCGCCCGCTGGGTCGCCCGGGTGCGAGCGCGCGGTATCAACCTGCCCATCCAGGTCGGGGTGACGGGTCCGGTCGAGCGGGCGAAGTTGTTGGCCATGGCGACGAAGATCGGCGTCGGTGAGTCGACCAGGTTCCTCGGCAAGCATCCCGGCATGTTCAAGCGGTTCGCCGGCCCGAACGGCTTCTCGCCCGAGCGCTATCTGCAGCGCGTGGTGGACGCGCTGGATCGGCAAGGGACGCCACCGGCGGGTCTGCACATCTACACGTTCAACCAGGTTGCGGGGACTGAGCGATGGCGACGGCGAATGCTCGGCTCTGCGGATCGTTAGGGCGATCCCGGTGAGCGCACCGCTGCCCGTGCTCCGGCGGGCGGCCGACCGGTCAGGCCGCGCCTTCCTTGCTCCCCTGCTGCGGCCGGAAGCCGAGTTGGCGCGACAGTCGACGGGTCTCGTTCAGCAACAGCTGACCCAGGTTTGTAGTCCGGTCCGCCATCCGGGTGACCGGGCCAGTGATCCCGATGGCGGCGATCGTCGTGCAGTCGCGGGTACGCAACGGCGCGGCGACGGCGGCCAGCCCGGCTTCCAGCTCCTCCACGGAGACCGCGTATCCCTGCCGCCGCACCTGCCTGAGCTCCCGCTGCAGTGCCGCGGGCTCGGTGATGCTCTGCGGGGTGAGCGGTTCCAACGGTTCGTCCGGGGGCGTGAGAGCGCCGTACGCGTACAACACCTTCCCCTGGGCGGAGCAGTGCGCGGGAACGTCGGTGCCGACCCAGTTGGTCGCGCCGAGGAGGTACGTCGAGTCGATCTGCGCGACCTCGATGACGAGTCCGGCTCGCGGTACCGCAAGGTTCACCGTCTCGCCGGTCTCGTCAGCGATACGGCGCAACGTCTTGGAGGTGATATCGACAAGTCCGTCGGTCGGTTCGTGCCGCAACGCGTAGAGCGAGAACAGGGGACCCGGTCGGAACAGGCCGGCGTCGTCGCGCAGCAGCAACCCGTGTCGTTCCAACGCTTGCAGCAACCGCGAGGCGGTCGACTTCGCCAGTCCGGTCTCGTGCGCGAGATCGGTGAAGCTGCGCGCTTGCGTCGATTCCACCACCAAGGAGAGCAGCTCGGCTGCTCGGTCCACGGACTGTGTGCCTGTCGTAGGCGGGACCACGGAGCACCTCCAAGTGCCTGGCGAAGAGAGTTCTACAATATGAGAACACATCCCACATAATGAGGGTAGGCTCCCATCTATAAGAGGTCAAGAAGTCTTCTTCCTCGCATCCCCCCACATTGATTTCACTCACCAGTGGTCTATCGACCTCACATCCACGAAGCAGGAAGGGAGTTACCGCGTTGTCTCAGGTGAACGAGAACCCGGGCGTGCTGCAGTACTCACGGCTCCGGAAGTCCCCGTACTTCTACTCTTCCCGGAAGCACGGGGTGCAGCTCTACAGCGTCTACAACCACACCTACCACCCACGGCACTACGGTGACCCCGTGCAGGAGTACTGGCACCTGCTCAATGGTGTGACGCTCTGGGATGTCGGCGTGGAACGGCAGATCGAGATCAGCGGGCCGGACGCGTTCGACTTCACGAACATGTTGATCCCGCGCGACCTGAGCAAGTGCAAGGTCGGGCAGTGCAAGTACGTCTTCCTGACGCTGCCGGACGGCGGGATCATCAACGACCCCGTCCTGCTGCGGCTGGAGGAGAACCGGTTCCTGCTCTCGCTGGCGGACAGTGACGTCGAGCTGTGGTGCAAGGGTGTCGCCTACAACTCGGACTTCAACGTGGAGATCAAGGAGGTCGACATCGCGCCGGTGCAGGTGCAGGGCCCGAAGTCGATCGACGTAATGCTCGACCTGTTCGGGGAGAGCATTCGCGACGTGCCGTACTACTACGTCCGCGAGTACGAGATCGACGGTCTGCGGGTGCTGGTCTCGCGTACGGGCTACACGAGCGAGCTCGGCTACGAGATCTACCTGTACGACGCCGCGAAGAACGGCAACGCCGACCGGCTGTGGGAGAAGGTGCTCGAAGCCGGCGAGCCGCACGGCATCGAGGTGATCGGCCCGTGCCACATGCGCAGGATCGAAGGCGGCATGCTCTCGTTCGGTGCGGACATCTGGTACGACACCAACCCGTTCGAGGTCGGCATGGGCTACCACTGGATGGTCGACGTCGACCAGGA
The DNA here is from genome assembly GCA_009379825.1 of Streptosporangiales bacterium. NCBI lineage: Bacteria > Bacillati > Actinomycetota > Actinomycetes > Streptosporangiales > Streptosporangiales bacterium. The sequence goes on along the minus strand of WHTA01000006.1, from coordinate 14,520 downwards.
GGCCGACTTCATCGGCAAGGAGGCGCTCAAGCGGGTCAAGGAAGAGGGCGTGCTCCGCAAGCTGGTCGGCGTCGAGATCGGCGGTGAGCGGCTCGGCTCGTACAACGACGGCTCCATGATCGACGTCTTCCCCGTGTACTCCAACGGGGTGCTCGTCGGCAAGGTGACGTCGGCGTGCTACTCGCCGCAGCTGGAGAAGAACATCGGCCTGGCGATGGTGTCGATCGAGCACACCGAGCTGGGTACCGACCTCGAGGTGGAGGCACCGTCGGCTCGGGTTCCCGCGGTCGTCGTGGAGAAGCCGTTCGTCGACAAGGAGAAGGCCGCGCCGAAGCAGCAGCTGGCGGTCACCACCGCTTGACGAACAGGGGAGCGGACCTCGAGTCCGCCCGAGGCCCGGCCGCCGCGGCGGCCGGGCCTCGCTGTTTGCGAAAGGGCGGTACCCGTGGTCTACGGTTGCTCCATGGGCAACCCCGCCGAGACCACCGGAGTTCAGTCGGTCGACCGGGCCGTGACGATCATGGAGATCATGGCCAGGGAGGGCGACGTCGGCGTCACGGAGATCGCGGCCGAGCTCGGGGTGCACAAGTCGACGGCGTTCCGGCTGGTGGCGACCCTCGAACGACGCGGGCTCGTGGAGCAGGACAGCGACCGCGGCAAGTACCGGCTCGGGGTGGGGCTGCTGCGCCTCGCCGGTGCCACGAAGAAGCAGCTCGACCTGGTCCAGGAGAGCAGGACGGTCATCGAGGAGCTCGCCGGCGTCGTCGGTGAGACGGTCAATATCACCGTGCTCTCCGAGGGTGCGGCGCTGTACATCGACCAGGTCGCCGGTCCGTCCGCGCTGCAGATCCACAACTGGGTGGGCAGGCGCATCCCGTTGCACGCCACGTCGAACGGCAAGGCCCTGCTCGCGTTCCACGCGTACCGCCGGCTCTCCGACCTGGTAAGAACTCCGCTCGACCGGTTCACGGAGTACACGATCACGTCGCTGCGGGAGCTCGAGGCAGCTCTCGGCGAGGTGCGGGAGCGTGGGTACGCGGTCGCGGTCAACGAGCTCGAGCTGGGGCTGACCGCCGTGGCCGCGCCGGTGTACGACTCGCAGGGCCGGGTGACGGCGTCGGTCAGCGCGTCCGGTCCCGGGTTCCGGCTGGAGGGCCGGGTCGAGGAGGTCGGCAAGGCGGTCGTCGACGCGGGTGAGGCGATCTCGCGCCGGCTCGGTTGGCACCCGCCACGCGCCGTCTGATCACTGCGGAGGTAGCTGTGCCCACACTGTTCATCGGCGGTGTCTGGACGTCGGCGGCGGCCGGCGCGAGCCGGGAGATCAGGTGTCCCGCGGACGGCCGGCTGGTCGCCACCGTGGACGAGGCCGGGCCTGCCGATGCGCAGGCCGCGGTCGCCGCCGCACGCCGTGCGTTCGACGGCGGGCCCTGGCGGTCGTGGACGCCGGCGGAGCGCGGTCAGCTGCTGCACCGGGTGGCGGACGCGCTGGAGGCGGAGACGGAGCGGGTCGCGACCGCGGAGTCGCTGGACACCGGCAAGCGGCTGGTGGAGGGCCGGATCGACGTAGCGGACGTGGTGAGCGTGTTCCGTTACTACGCCGAGCTGGCTCCTGGCACCGGGGGAAGGGACGTGGCGATCGGCGTCGAGGGGCGTGCACAGCAGGGTCGTCAGCGAGCCGGTCGGCGTGTGCGCGCTGATCACGCCGTGGAACTTCCCGCTGCTGCAGACGTCGTGGAAGGTGGCGCCGGCCATCGCCGCGGGCGACACGTTCTGCCTGAAGCCGAGCGAGCTCACCCCGTCGACTGCGATCCTGCTGACCGAGATGCTCGACGAAGCTGGCCTGCCCGCCGGCGTCGGCAACCTGCTGCTCGGTACCGGCGCCGCGGTCGGTGCGCCGTTGGTCGACCATCAGGACGTCGACCTGGTCTCGTTCACCGGCGGGCTGGAGACCGGCAGGCGGATCATGGCGAGCGCGGCGGCGACGGTGAAGAAGGTCGCGCTCGAGCTCGGCGGCAAGAACCCCAACGTCGTGTTCGCCGACGCGGACTTCGAAGCCGCCGTCGACTTCGCGCTCACGGCAGTGTTCCTCGACTCCGGGCAGGTGTGCTCCGCCGGCGCGCGGCTGATCGTGGAAGAGAGCCTGCACGACAGGTTAGTCGACGAGGTCGTTCGGCGGGCGGGGCAGATTCGCCTCGGCGGCCCGTTCGACGGCGACGCGGACACCGGAGCGCTCATCTCCGCCGCCCACCTGGCGAAGGTGGAGAAGTACGTCGCCGACGGGCTCGCCGAGGGCGCGGTCCTGCGCTGCGGCGGGCAGCGTCCGGACGATCCAGAACTCGCGGCGGGCTACTTCTTCCCGCCGACCGTCCTGGACGGGTGCCGTAGCGACATGACGGTGGCGCAGGAGGAGTCGTTCGGCCCGGTGCTGACCGTGGAGACCTTCCGCACCGAGGACGAGGCCGTACGGATCGCCAACGACACGAGGTACGGGCTCGCGGGTGCGGTGTGGACGGAGGACGCCGACAAGGCCGACCGCGTCGCCGCGCGGCTGCGGCACGGCACCATCTGGATCAACGACTACCACCCGTACGTACCGCAGGCGGAGTGGGGCGGTTTCAAGCAGTCGGGTGTCGGCCGGGAGCTTGGACCGGCCGGGCTCGCGGAGTACCTGGAGCACAAGCACATCTGGCGGCGGCTGGACACGAAACCGGACTACTGGTTCCCCGACCGCGGATCGGCTCGGTGAACGGGCGCGGGTACTAGGCGGGTGCCGACGGTGAACCCGATGCTCACCGTCCTGATGGTCGGCGAGCGGGCGGCGGACCTCGTACGGGCCGCCGCCCGCTGACCGGACGCTAGTCGTCCAACAGCTTGTTCATCCGCGCGATCTCGGCGCGCTGCGTGGTGATGATGGTGCCGGCCATCTTCTTCGCCGGGCGGTGGGAGCCGGACTTCTGTTCGGTCTTCGCCATCGACACCGCGCCCTCGTGGTGCTCGATCATCATCTCGAGGAACATGGTGTCGAACTTCGCCCCGGACGCCTTACGCAGCTTCTTCATGTCCGCGTCGGACATCATCCCGGACATGTCGTGGCCCTCGTGGCTCGAGCTCTCGCCCTCCTTCGGCACCGGCTGCCCCCAACTCCTCAGCCAGCCGGACATGGTCCTGATCTCCGGCGCTTGTGCCCGCTCGATCTGCGCAGCGAGCTTCTCGACCTTGGGTGACGCGCTGCGGGTCTCGGCGAGCTCGGACATCTCCACGGCCTGCCGGTGGTGCGGGATCATCGACCTGGCGAACGTCACGTCGGCATCGTTGTGGTCGGCCCGTGCCTCGGACGTGCTCGCCGAGCTGGACTCCCCGTCGTGGCCCTCGTGGCCGCTGGAGCCGCCGCAACCGGCGAGCGCGAGCGCGGCGAGGAACGCGGCCGCGGCAGCGGTGGTTCGGCGTACGGGCATGCGGAATGTGGTCATGACTGTTCTACTCCTGCGTGGTGTGACGATGTCTGGACGCGTTCGAGTGGCGGCCGACGCGCGTGCGCCGGCGCCACGGGCATCTAGATCCGCAGGAGTTGCAGCTCGCTGAGCGACGGTGGATCACGGCCGACGGCGGCGGCCGTCGTCACCACACCGGCGGCGGCGCGGTCGGGAACGGCGTGCCGTGGGTCCGCCGGGCGATCGGGCAGGGTCGGTGCGCTGCCGACGCCGCCAGACTTGCAGGACGCGTCATCGTGGTCGAGGTGGCCGCCGTCGTGTGTCGGGAGGTGCTGGCAGCCGTCCGTCACCTGGGCCGCGGCCGACATGTGGTGCTTGGTCGTCAGCGACGCCTCGCGGACGTCGACGACCTGGCCGAGGCCGTGCATGGCGAGCAGACCGGCGAGCACGGAGATCAGCAGTGCGAGCCACCACCACCGGTCGCGGTCAGCCAGGTTCAGCGGACGCGACCCGGGTGCCATGTCGCCAAGCGTAGCGGCGGTCCGCCAGCCGTCAGCCGAGCGCCACGTTCGTCGCAGTGTCCAGGAACTTCGTCACCGCAGGGGCGGCCTCCCGGTCCGGGCGGCAGACCACGGAGATGGTGGAGAGCGCTTCCTTGTCGTCGATGGTCAGGTAGCGCAGGTCGGGCAACCGCAGTGCGCGCAGCGAGTCGGGCACGATGGTGATGCCGAGGTTGGCGGCGACCAGGCTGAGCAGGGTCGGGAACTCGATCGCCTCCTGCGTGGGCTCGAGGTGGAACCCGGCCTGGTGGCACAGCGACGCAATGTGGTCGTAGAGCCGCGACACCTGGCGCCTGGGGAACACCACGAACTGCTCGTCGCCGAGCTCGCGGAGCCTGATGGTCTTGCGCTTGGCGAACTGGTGCGACTTGTGTACGGCGACGACCAGCCGTTCCTTGAGGATCGGCCGCACCACGAGTCCCCGTGCGGTGCTGACTTCCCGGACGATGCCGATGTCGAGGCCGCCGGACTTCACCGCGTCCAGCTGCGGCCCGGTCGTCGACTCCTTCAGCTCCACGTGCAGGTTGGGCCAGGAGCGGTGCAGGGCGAGCACGATGCGCGGCATGATGCCGAGCGCAGCGGTGCTGACGAACCCGATGCGCAGCGTCCCCAGCTCGCCGTGCGCGGCCTGCGAGACGGCATTGGCTGCGTGTTCCGCCCCGGCGAGGACCTGTTTGCCCTCGCTGAGCAACACCGAGCCGGCGTCGGTGAGCTCTACCCCACCCTTCGTGCGATGGAACAGCGGGGTCTCCAACGCACTCTCGAGCTTGGTGACGTGCTGACTCAACGTCTGCTGCGACACGTGCAGCCGCTGTGCTGCACGTCCGAAGCCGGCGTCCTCGGCGACGGCGACGAAGGACCGAAGCTGACGTAACTCGAAGTCAGTCATGTACCTGGCCTATCAGATGCGGGGCGTTACGAACACAGCCGCACCGGGCTGCGCGTCAAGACGTTGTGCATCGGTGACAACGGCCGTTGCCGCCCGCCGCGGTGTCGGTGCACGCGCCGCGGTCCGTCCGTACCGGCCGTTCGTCGGCCAGGCCCGTGCCGTGTGGTGGCCCGTCCGTGCAGTTCAACGCGGCCTTGCAGGTGCTGCAACTGCTCCCTTGACACCGGTCAACGCCAGAGTCACTGTGAGCAGTGTGTTGCGGTATATGCCGCACGTTGCGAATAACGAAACGTTCCGGGAGTCGGTATGAGCTCTCCCAAAGTTGTCATCATCGGTGCCGGCGTGGTTGGCGCAGCGTTGGCCGACGAGCTGACGGCACGCGGTTGTACCGACGTGACGGTGCTCGACCAAGGCCCGCTGTTCGCGACCGGTGGCTCGAGCTCCCATGCGCCTGGGCTGGTGTTCCAGTGCAACGGGTCCAAGGCCATGACCGAGTTCGCCAGCTACACCGTGCGGAAGATCGCCGGCCTGGAGCTGGACGGCAAGCCGTGCTTCCACTCCGTCGGCGGGCTCGAGGTGGCGACGACCCCGGAGCGACTGGCCGAGCTGCACCGCAGGCGCGGCTGGCTCGAGGCGTGGGGTGTGGAGTCCAGGCTGCTCGACCCCGCGGAGTGCGTACAGCACTACGACCTGCTCGACCGCGAGCTGGTCTACGGCGGCCTGCACACCCCGTCCGACGGCATCCTGAAGGCCGTATGGGCGGTCGAGGCGCAGGCCCGCGCCGCGATCGCGCGCGGCGCGCAGTTCATCGAACGGCGCGAGGTGCTCGACGTGCTCACTACAGGCGGGCGCGTCACGGGGGTGCGCACGGACGCCGGTGACGTACCGGCCGACGTCGTGGTGTGCTGCGCAGGCATCTGGGGGCCGAAGGTCGCGCGGATGGTCGGCATGACGCTCCCGCTGACGCCGCTGGCACACCAGTTCGCGTGGACCAGCCAGGTGCCGGCGCTGACCGGCCAGACCGCCGAGGTGATGCGGCCGATCCTGCGGCACCAGGACCACGACCTCTACTACCGCGAGCGCGGCGACCTGATGGGCATCGGCTACTACGGGCACCGGCCGATGCCGCTGACCGCCGACGACCTGGTGCCGTACGACGACGCCGAGATCATGCCGAGCGTGCTGCGCTTCACCGACCAGGACTTCGAACCCGCCTGGACGGAGTCGCAGCGGCTGCTGCCGAGCCTGAGCGAGGCGAAGGTGGACGAGGGCATGAACGGGGTGTTCTCGTTCACTCCCGACAACATGCCGTTGATCGGCGAGTCCACCCAGGCAGCGGGTTTCTGGGTCGCCGAGGCGGTCTGGGTGACGCACTCGGCCGGCGTCGCGAAGGCGGTGGCGGAGTGGCTCGTCGACGGCAAGCCGTCGGCCGACCTGCACGAGTGCGACGTGAACAGGTTCGAGAAGCATCAGCTCGCGCCGGACTACCTGCTGGCGCGGGACTGCCAGAACTTCGTCGAGGTGTACGACATCCTGCACCCGCTGCAGCCGATGGACGACCCGCGGCCGCTACGTACGAGCCCGTTCTACCCGCGGCAACAGGAGCTCGGCGCGGTGTTCCTCGAGGCGAACGGCTGGGAGCGCCCGCACTGGTACGGGGCGAACGCGGACCTGGTCGACGGCCGGACGGTGCCGCAGCCCGACCCGTGGGCGGCGCAGTTCTGGTCGCCGATCGCCGCCGCCGAGGCGCAGGTGACTCGCGAGCGGGTCGCGCTGTACGACATGACGGCGTTGAAGCGGCTCGAGGTGTCCGGGCCCGGCGCGCTGGCGTTCCTCGACCACGTCACCACAGGGAAGATGGACAAGTCCGTCGGCGCGGTCACGTACACCCTGTTGCTGGACGAGACCGGCGGCATCCGCAGCGACGTCACCGTCGCCCGGCTGGGGCACGACGTGTTCCAGGTCGGCGCGAACGGCAACCTCGACCTCGACCGGTTGCACCGGCTGGCACCTACCGACGGCAGCGTGGTCATCCGCGACACGACGCCCGAGACGTGCTGCGTGGGCGTGTGGGGGCCACAGGCCAGGGACCTCGTGCAGGCGCTGTGCCAGGACGACCTGTCGAACGCTTCGTTGAAGTACTTCCGCGCGAAGCAGACCTACGTAGGAATGGTGCCGGTGACGGTGCTGCGCCTCTCGTACGTCGGCGAGCTCGGCTACGAGATCTACGCGTCGGCCGACATGGGCCTGAAGCTGTGGGACACGCTGTGGCAGGCCGGTCAGGAGTACGGCATCGTCGCCGGCGGCCGCGCCGCGTTCAACGGGATGCGGCTGGAGAAGGGCTACCGGTCGTTCGGCACGGACATGACCTGGGAGCACGACCCGTACGAGGCGGGCGTCGGGTTCGCCGTGCGGATGGACAAGGGCGACTTCATCGGCAAGGCGGCGCTCGCCGCGCGCGACCCGGAGCGGATCGAGCGGAAGCTCACCTGCCTGGTGCTCGGCGAGAACGACGTGGTGATGGGCAAGGAGCCTGTCTACGCCGGCGACGAGTGCGTCGGCTACGTCACCAGCTCCGGTTGGGGGTACACCCTCGGCCACGGCATCGCGTACGCCTGGTTGCCGGCCGAGCTGGCGACGACGGGGAACACCGTGCACATCGGGTACTTCGACCGGCGGGTGCCGGCGCGGGTGGCCGACGAGCCGCTGTTCGACCCGGACATGACCCGGCTGCGCGGTTGACGGTGGTGGTCGCGATGACTGAACTGGCGACACCACCGGCGGTCGGTGCGGCGACCAGTGTGCTGGACGTGATCGGCGATACACCGCTGGTGCGGCTGGACGGGGTGTGGGTGAAGCTGGAGTACCTCAACCCGTCCGGCTCGATCAAGGCGCGGCTGGCGAAGTACCTGATCGAGCGCGCCGAGCGCGAGGGCCTGCTGCAGCCAGGCGACACCATCGTCGAGGCGAGCAGTGGCAACACCGGCAACGCGATGAGCATGGTCGCGGCGGTCAAGGGCTACCGGATGCTCGTCGTGATGCCGAACGGGATGAGCAAGGAGCGTACGGCGATCTCGCGCGCGTTCGGCGCCGAGGTGCGTACGGTCGGCGACTTCCACGTCAACGACGCGCTCGCGTTGGCGAAGCAGATGGGCGAGCAGCCCGGCTACTACGCGCCCGCGCAGTTCGACAACGAGTGGAACGTGGACGAGAACCGGGAGTGGCTCGCGCGTGAGGTGCTCGACCAGCTGCCCGCCGGCGTGCTGCCCGACGCCGTGGTCAACGGGGTCGGCACCGGCGGCACGATCGTCGGCGTAGGGCAGGGGTTCCGTGCCGTGAACCCGCAGTGCCTGGTGGTTGCGATGGAGCCGGACGAGTCGTGCACCATCAACTGCGGCGAGGTGTGCAAGCACCTGATCGAGGGCATCGCAGACGGCTTCGTCCCCGGCATCGTCGCCAGGCACCTCGGTGAGATCGATGAGTTCACGGCGGTCAGCAGCGACGCGGCGGTCGCGGAGATGCGCAGGATCGCCCGCGACCACGGCATGTTCGTCGGGCCGAGCTCCGGCGCGCACCTGCTCGCTGCGCGGCGGCTGGTCGAGGAGCGCGGCCTCGACAACGTGGTGACGTTCTTCTGCGACGAGGGCGAGAAGTACATCAACGATCACTTTGTGGGTGGGCACGTATGACTTCAGCGTGGCATGAACCGGCGGGCTCGTTCGAGCTGCCGCGACACGATGTGCCGCACTGGCGGGACGTCGACCCGAAGCGTGCGTACGAGGTGGTGATCGTCGGTGCCGGCGGGCACGGGCTCGCGACGGCGTACTACCTGGCGAAGAACCACGGCATCACCGACGTCGCCGTGGTCGACAAGGGGTGGCTGGCCGGCGGGAACATGGCCAGGAACACCACCATCATCAGGTCGAACTACCTCTGGGACGAGAGCGCGGCGATCTACGAGCATGCGCTGAAGCTGTGGGAGGGCCTGGAGGAGGACCTCGGGTACGAGCTGTTGTTCAGCCAGCGTGGTGTGCTGAACCTGGCGCACAACCTGACCGACGTGCGTGAGGCGAAGCGCAGGGTCAACGCGAATCAGCTCAACGGTGTCGATGCGGAGTGGCTGGAGCCGGAAGAGGTCAAGAAGCTGGTGCCCATCATGGACACCTCCGCCGACGTCCGGTATCCGGTGCACGGCGCGACGTTCCAGCCGCGGGCCGGTATCGCGAAGCACGACTACGTCGCCTGGGGGTTCGCGCGCGCCGCGTACGAGCGCGGGGTGCAGCTGATCCAGAACTGTGAGGTGACCGGCATCTCCGTGCGCGGCGGCCGGGTCACCGGAGTAGAGACGACGCGCGGGAAGATCGCCGCGAAGCAGGTCGCCCTGTGCGCGGCCGGGCACACGACGGTGCTCGGCGACATGGTGGGTCTGCGGTTGCCGATCCAGAGCCATCCGTTGCAGGCGCTGGTATCCGAGCTGCTCGACCAGGTGCTCGACACGGTGGTCATGTCGAACACGGTGCACGTGTACGTGAGCCAGGCGCACAAGGGCGAGCTGGTGCTCGGTGCGGGCATCGACTCGTACAACGGTTACGGGCAACGCGGTTCGTTGCACGTGATCGAGGAGCAGCTGTCCGCGGCGCTCGAGCTCTATCCCGTGTTCGCGCGGGCACACGTGCTGCGTACCTGGGCCGGCATCGTGGACGTCTGCCCGGACGCCTCACCCATCCTCGGGCTCACCCCCGTCGACGGGCTGTACGTCAACGGCGGCTGGGGAACCGGCGGGTTCAAGGTGACCCCGGGCGCCGGCTGGGTCTACGCGGACACGATCGCGAACGGTCGCCCGCACCCGCTCGCGGAGCCGTACGCACTCGACAGGTTCCGTACCGGCGCGCTGATCGACGAGCACGGCGCCGCGGCCGTGGCTCACTAGAGGGGGTCGTGCTGTGCTGTCCATTCCCTGCCCGTGGTGTGGTGACCGCGACGAGACCGAGTTCAGGTACGGCGGCGAGGCCGAGGTGGCGTACCCGGCCGACCCGGACGCGGTCGACGACCCCGCCTGGAGGGAGTACCTGTTCGTGCGTGCGAATCCGAAGGGCTGGTTCAAGGAGCGCTGGGTACACACCGCCGGCTGCCGGCAGTGGTTCACCGTGCACCGGCACACGGTGACGTACGAGATCCGCGATCCGCAACCGATCGGGGAGGGCGCCCGATGACGCGGGCCCGGTTGTCCAGCGGTGGCGGCGGCATCGACAGGATGCAGCCGATCACCGTCAACTTCGACGGTGTCGACTATCCCGCGTACGCGGGTGACACGCTCGCTTCCGCGTTGCTGGCGAACGGAGTGTGGGTGGCCGCGCACGGCATCTACACCGGCCGACCGCGCGGCATCGTGGGCGTCGGCATGGAGGAGCCTGGCGCCTACGTGCAGGTCGAGTCCGGCGCCGGCGAGCCGATGGTGCCGGCGACCACGGTGGAGGCGTACGACGGGTTGCGCGCCCATTCCCTTGCTGGCAAAGGGAAACTGCTCGGCCTCTCGGACAGCGCGCGTTACGACCACGTGCACGCGCACTGCGACGTGCTCGTGGTCGGCGGCGGCATCGCGGGCCGCGGTCATGCGTTGGCGGCCGCACGTGACGGCGAGCGGGTCGTGCTGTGCGATGCAACGCCGCCGGGCGCCCGCGCGGTGGAGCTGGACGCGCTTGCCCGTTACCCGGACACCAGGGTGCTCGCCCGTACGACCGTCGTCGGTGCCTACGACCACAACTACTTCGTCGCGCACGAACGGCGTACGGACCACCTGGGTATTGCGGCGCCGGACATTGCGCGGCAACGGCTGTGGCACATCAGGGCGAAGCGGGTGGTGTTCGCGACCGGTTCGGTGGAGCGGCCGTATGCGTTCCCCGACAACGACCGGCCCGGCGTCATGCTCGCCGGTGCGGCGGCCGCGTACGTCACCAGGTACGCGGTACTGCCCGGCAGTCGCGCCGTGGTCGCGGGCGTGCACGACGGTGCGTTGGAGGCGGCCGTGACGCTCGTCGACGCGGGCGTCGATGTGGCGGCGGTGATCGACGTGCGGCCGCTGGTGGCGGGCCACTGGGTCGAGGAGCTGCGTAGGCGCGGCATCGAAGTGCGTGCGGGAGAGGCCATCTGCGGCACCGAGGCGGACGAGAGCGGAGTGCTCGCCGCCGTGCGGATCGCGAGCGTCGACGGCAACGGTGTCGTGCAGGGGCCGGCGTCGCGGGTGGAGTGCGACCTGCTGGCCGTCTCCGGCGGCGTGGAGCCCTCGGTCGCCTTGTTCAGCCAGCTCGGCGGCGGGCTGGCCTGGTCGGTGAGTGCAGCCGCGTTCGTGCCGTTGGCCGGCGAGCGCGACGGCGTCGAGTGCGTCGGCGCGGCTGCCGGCGGGATCACCGAGGGCGGAGGCACGTCCGCGGGCGCGCTGTTCGCCGTCCGCAACGACGACGCCGACACCGCGGACCGTACGTTCGTCGACCTGCAGCGCGACGTGACGTTGGCCGACGTGGAGCGCGCAGTGCGGGTCGGCATGGTCGGTGCCGAGCACGTGAAGCGCTACACCACCATCGGCACCGGCCCGGACCAGGGACGCACGGTCGGCACGCTCGCGCTCGGTGTGCTCGCCGGCCTGACCGGGCGGTCCATCACGGAGATGCGGCCGACCACGTACCGACCGCCGCTCATGCCGATTCCGTTCGCGCTCATGGCCGGGCGGAACCGGGGCCGGCTGGCGGATCCGGAACGCGTGACGGCCATGCACCCGTGGCACGTGCACGAGGGCGTGCCGTTCGAGGACGTCGGCCAGTGGAAGCGGCTGTGGTACGCGCCGAAACCCGGCGAGGACATGCCGACCGCCGTGCGGCGGGAGTGCCGTGCCGTGCGCGAGTCCGTCGGCATGATGGACGCGTCGACGCTGGGGAAGATCGAGCTGCAGGGCCGTGACGTCGGTACGTTCCTCGACCAGATGTACACGAACACGTTCTCCACCCTGAAGGTCGGCCGGATCAGGTACGGCGTCATGTGCCACGCCGACGGGATGGTGTTCGACGACGGCACCACGGCGCGACTGACCGACGACCGTTGGCTGATGAGCACGACGACGGGCAACGCCGCCGCGGTGCTCGACTGGCTGGAGGAGTGGCTGTTCACCGAATGGCCACACCTCGACGTGCGGTGCACGTCGGTGACCGACCACTGGGCGACGGTGGCGGTCGCCGGGCCGAGGTCGCGGGACGTGCTCGCCGCCGTCGCGCCCTCGCTGGACGTCAGCGCGGGCGGGTTCCCGTTCATGTCGGTGCGGGAGGCGGAGGTCGCCGGCCGGCCCGCACGGGTGATGCGGATCAGCTTCTCCGGCGAGCTCGCGTACGAGGTCAACGTGCCGGCCTGGTACGGCATGGCGCTGTGGGGGGCGCTGCTCGACGCCGGCGCGCCGTACGGCATCACCGTCTACGGCACGGAGACGATGCACGTGCTGCGCGCGGAGAAGGGTTTCCCGATCGTCGGGCAGGACACCGACGGCACGGTCACACCGCAGGACCTCGGCATGAGCTGGGCGGTGTCGAAGAAGAAGTCGTTCGTGGGCAAGCGATCCTACGCACGCGCCGACAACCTCCGCGACGACCGCAAGCAGCTGGTGGGCCTGTTCCCCGAGGGCGACCAGGTGATCGAGGAAGGCGCCCAGCTGGTCGTCGACCCGAACCTGCCGCCGCCGGTGCCGATGGCCGGGCACGTGACGTCGAGCTACTGGTCGGTGCCGCTCGACCGGCCGTACGCGCTCGCGCTGGTGGAGGGCGGCGCGGCCAGGCACGGCGAGCAGCTGTACGCGGTGCACGACGGCCACGCGGTGCCCGTCACCGTGACCTCGCCGTTGGTGTACGACCCGGACAACGAGCGCAGGGACGGTGCGCAGCCGTCCGGTGAGATGAGCGGAGCCGCCCGATGACCACCGCACTCGACCGTAGGCGTAGCCCGCTGGCCGTCGTGAGCGACCGGTTGGCGGCGACCGGGAGCGCGGACACCGTGACGTTCGCCGAGCGCCCGTTCCGGGTGCAGCTGGAGGTTCGCGCCGGCGCGATGCTGCGGCCGGGCGTGCTCGACGACGCGCTCGGCCTGCACCCGCCGGCCGAGGTGGGAACGGTGGCGCGGCGCCGCGAACGGCACGTGCTCTGCCTGGCGCCGAGCTGGTGGCTGGTGACCGACGAGCCGGAACGCGAACCGCGGTTGGAGTGCGCGCTCGCCGAGCTCGTGCGCACGGCCGGCGGCATCGACGTGTCCGCCGTGGACGTCTCCGCCCAACGCACCACGATCGACGTCGCCGGCCCGTCCGCGCGCGACGTGCTCGCCCACGGGTGCTCGCTTGACCTGCACCCGTCCGCGTTCACCGTGGACAGCTGTGCACAGACCACGCTGGCGAAGGCACAGGTGGTGCTACAGCAACTGGACGACGCACCGACCTACCGGGTACACGTACGCGCCTCGTTCGCCGACTACCTCGCGCACTGGCTCCTCGACGCCGCAACGGAGTACGTCCACTGACGGTGCTCACAGCAACTGGAGGGCAAGCCCGATCACGCCGACCGTAGCGCTCACGACGGTGCCTACGGTGCTGATGAGCGTGCACACGACAGCGAGCCCGTCCGTACCCGATTTGTCGATGCTGAGGCCGTCATCCGTGGTCGCCGGCCGGCCGCCCCCCGCCGGGGCGGCTGTCGGCCGCGCGACGCGCCTACCCAGCTGAGCCGCGGCACGCCGGAACCCGATGCGTGCCAACCAGACCGCGCGCTTCTGCCGCTTGTGGTACCGGCACGCCCGGAGCCGGCCACGGACGGCGTTGCCGCAGGGGCTGCCGTCCGTCTTCGTGATCATGTCGCACGTGGTGCGCATGAAGAGGAGCACCCAGATCGCGACGACCGCGACCAGGTAGAGGATGACGAAGGCCACGAGCCAGCCGGTGCGGTTCTGGGCATGCAGCGATCCGGCTACGAGCAACGGTGGCACGACGACCAGGAACGCTCGCGTGCTTCCTCGGCGCGCCATCTCGACCGCTCCCACCCCGACTTGAGAGCAATGGCGGTCATAGCATCACATGTGGGTCGTGGGCCTGTCAGGAGAATGCGGAAATCTGACTGACGGACGAGGAGCGGCGGTCGCGGGCGGGTATCGAGCCGGGGAGGTTCCGTAGTCGCAGGACGGCTGCCTTCGCGATCGTTGCGGGGGCCGTCAGCGCCTGGGCGCCGCGTCCGTACAGCGGAATCGGCATGGTGATCTTGCGGGCCGTGCTGTGCGGCCTGTTCGGGGTCGGCCAATACCTAAACAACAACGACGTCATCGACGTCCAGGCAAAGGTGAGTAGGCAAGTGCCGAGCGAAGCGAAGGCCCCAGGGGAACTCGGTTCCACCAGGACCAGGGAACGTGGGGCTCGGCCCCCGGTGGAATCGCGGCCCGCGGGAAGGTGCCACCGAAGGGGCACCGAACAGGCAGGCCTACACGTCGGGCTGGCGGGATTTGAACCCACGACCTCGTCGACCCGAACGACGCGCGCTCCCAAGCTGCGCCACAGCCCGTGACTACAGGGAGTCTAGCGCCTCGGTTGGCGCCGTCGCGCGCGGGTTTCGCCTGGTGCGCTCGG